>JAOUGQ010000237.1 GCA_029865515.1 Nitrospirota bacterium | reverse complement strand
GCTATTGCCAAGGAATCCTACAAAACCGGTCAAACGGTTCGGGAGCTTGCGCGAAGTCAAGGTGTTTTGCCGGAAGCGAAGATTAAAGAACTTTTAGATCCCTGGCGAATGACAGGTTCTTCCGGCACTCGAAAGCCGGTTCGTTCGGCTGTTAAGCTGATGAGGAATTGAACGGAACCGGATGATCCGGTCAGGAAGGTTCGGGTAGGGAGCGCTTACCCATCTCCCCACCTCAATTTAGTGCGTAACACTTCAAAGTAACTTCGGTCGGGAAAACGGATGAGCTGCGTGCGATGGTCTGAAGCTCGAACATGTACAAGGTCCCCCCTCAGCATTTCCGTTCCCACCTGGCCATCGATTGTCGCCATGGCCGGTTCTTGACTTGTCAGTTCAACGGTGATTAGCACATCGCCAGGGGCGAGGAAGGGGCGGTGCGAAAAGGTGTGCGGGCAGATAGGATTAATCAGCAGCACTTCCAACCTTGGATCTAAAATCGGTCCTTTTGCCGACAAGGAGTAAGCAGTCGATCCTGTCGGGGTGGCAATGATCAATCCATCACCACGCAAGTTTGTCATGAAGGCGTGATTCACCCATATCTTGGTTGCGATCATTCTTGCCAAATGCCCTTTGCTGATCACCAGATCGTTTAATGCTGAATAGTTGCCGAGGATGTGATCACCCCGCTGGAGCTGGATTTTTAACATCAAGCGTTTATCCAGATGAAATTTCCCCGCGAACACTTTATCCAAGGCCGTGGGGAGATCGTCGAAGTTGATTTCAGTGAGGAAGCCCAGCCCGCCCATGTTAACTCCCAAGATGGGAATCTCTCGCTGTTCAACAAGGCGTGCTCCACTCAACATCGTCCCATCCCCTCCCAGCACAATGAGAAGATCAGCTTCCTTTGCGATTTGTAGGCGTGTGACGCTATCCGGGGATGGGGAGCCTGGAGGAGAGTCAATGAGGACAGTTTTATGATGTGCGATCAGCCAATCATGAATGGGTTTGACTCCCTCCAGGATATTGGGTGCGTTGGGTTTGGTGATGATACCGATAGTCTGGAAGGTGGCCATGACTTTTGAAGGGGTGGTGTTGCCTGGATCCACGATGGTAGTGTCTTGACTGGCTGATAGCAAGAGAAGGTTGATTCGAAATGAGTAGGCAATTATTTCCATGCTTTGAGACAAGCTTTTCTTAGACTGATGTTACTGGTAGAGTTGAGAGTTACTGGCATTGCTGAATCCTCTATTTCCAGACTTCTAACTTGACACTTTTGAGGGTTCACGGATAGACTGAAACAGTGAATTTTTCTCGAATTTTTTGTGGGTTATGGACAAATCAGTGAGCGAGAGGTTTCGCCAATAATCGGCTAGAGGAGGTCCAATGTTCGAACGATTCACGGATCGTGGTAGAAAAATCATCATCCTTGCCAGAGAAGAAGCGGAACGGCACCAAAACGATTACTTGGGCACTGAACATTTGGTGTTAGCCATCCTTCGAGAATCGGATGGAATTGCCCTGATGATCATCAAGAAAATGGGCCTTTCCCCGGAACAAATCCGTCTAGAGATCGAACGGAATTTGCCTGGAGGCGGGACGACCGTCACGTTCGGGGAAATTCCATTCAGCCCAAGAGTTAAAAAAGTCATTGAGTACGGTGTTGAGGAAGCCAGACTGCTGGGGCACAACCATATCGGGAGTGAACATCTGCTTCTAGGGCTCCTTCGAGAAGAAGAAGGCATAGGGGGGAAGGTTCTTCGAAGTCTAGGAGCCAATCTCTTAACGGCCCGACAACTGACAGTTACGTTCTTGCGGAAATCCGGAACGCGTGAACGGGATAAGAAAAGCAGCACCCCTGCCTTGGATGAATTCGGCAGAGATCTGACGCAATTGGCTCAGGAAGGGACACTTGATCCTGTCATTGGACGAGCAGATGAAATCCAACGTGTTCTTCAAATCCTCAGCCGTCGGACCAAAAATAACCCCGCGTTGATTGGTGAATCCGGCGTTGGAAAAACCGCTATTGTGGAAGGGTTGGCCCAGCGGATCATTGGCATGGATGTCCCGGATAATTTGTTGAATCGTCGGGTCATTGCCTTGGATTTGGGTTCTTTGGTTGCGGGTACGAAATATCGTGGACAGTTTGAAGAACGGCTGAAAGTGGTCATGAAAGAGATTTCCCAAGCGGGGAATATTATTCTCTTCATTGATGAGCTTCACACTCTAGTGGGCGCTGGTGCTGCTGAAGGATCCATCGATGCGGCCAATATGTTAAAGCCTGCATTGTCCCGTGGGGAAATTCAATGTATCGGTGCGACGACGCTGGATGAATATCGTAAGCATATTGAAAAGGATGGAGCGCTCAAACGGCGGTTTCAGCCTATTTATGTTCAACCTCCTTCTGTGGAAGAGACCATTCAAATCATTCAGGGCCTTCGTGACCGATACGAAGAACACCATGGAGTTGAAATTACGGATGAGGCTGTTGAAGAAGCTGTTAAGCTGAGTGAACGGTATATTACGGACAGGTTTTTGCCGGACAAAGCTATTGACCTTATTGATGAAACCGGTTCCCGGGCTAAATTGCTAACGTACGCCCTCCCTCCGGAGTTAAAGTCTCTTGAGCAGGAACTAAAAAGGGTAGCTCGTGAGAAAGAAGTGGCGATCGGGCTTCAGAATTTTGAGGAAGCGGTGAAATTCCGTGAAGAGGAAGAGCGATTCAGGAAATTATTGGATGATTCCAAACGCGATTGGAAGAAAAATCAAGAGAAGAACCGACCGGTCATTTCCGGTGAAGATGTGGCCTATGTCATATCAAAAATCACCGGGATTCCCCTCTTTAAACTCGAAGAGGAAGAGTCTGAGAAGTTGCTGCATATGGAGGAATACCTTCATAAGCGGATTGTGGGGCAAGAAGAAGCCATTTCTGCCGTTTGTCGGTCTATTCGTCGGTCACGGGCCGGATTGAAGGATGCCAAGAAACCAATTGGGTCGTTTATTTTTCTTGGCCCAACAGGTGTAGGGAAGACCGAGTTGGCGCGAGCATTAGCAGAGTTCTTGTTTAATACCGATGACGCCTTGATTCGGGTAGACATGTCAGAGTACCAGGAAAAATTCACCAGCTCACGTCTCTTTGGCGCCCCTCCTGGCTATGTAGGGTATGAGGAAGGTGGGCAATTAACGGAAAAAGTGAGGCGCCGTCCCTATTCGGTTGTCTTATTTGATGAAATTGAAAAAGCGCACCCGGATATTTTCAATGTGTTGCTACAAGTTCTGGATGATGGGGTGTTAACGGATAGTTTAGGCCGGAAGGTGGATTTCAAAAATACCATTTTGGTGATGACATCAAATCTAGGGACTCGATTCATCCAAAAGGGAGTGTCCATGGGATTTCAACGTGAGGGGGAAGCAGATCATTCCTCACGTATGCGAGGCGAAGTATTAGCCGAGTTGAAGCGCCATTTCAGTCCTGAATTCTTGAATCGTATCGATGAATTGGTTGTCTTCCACCAACTTGCGAAAGAACATTTGGTGAGTATTGTGGATATTCTCATCGGGGAGCTTAATGCTCGTCTTGTGGAAAGAGGAGTGCACTTAGATGTGTCCGATGAAGTGAAGCAGTGGTTGATTGACGAAGGGTTTGAGCAACAATATGGTGCCCGTCCCCTTCGCCGGACTATTCAACGCCGTCTGGGGGATCCGCTCTCTGAAGAACTGATTAAGGGGCGGTTTAAAGATGCAAAGAAAATTAAGGTTGTCTTGACTGATCACACTCCAAACTTTATTGAGGAAGAGGCTTTAGCGAGTGTGTGATTGGAAGTAGGGAAGGTCAGATCGTAGATGAGACCCTCAGGACTGTCAGTCCTGAGGGTCTTGTTGTTTTTTGCCAAATGAACGTAGGTGTCATAAAGGACTCTGCCAGTGGTTTTAGGAATTGAAACCTCGTGTGATGAAACATCCGTTGCCGTGTTGGACGGTGAGGGCCATATCCTCTCGAATGTATTGGATTCACAGGTTGACGTGCATGCGCGTTACGGGGGAGTCGTTCCGGAATTAGCCTCGCGCCGTCATATGGAGTGCATGGAACTACTGACCAGGGAAGCTTTAGAGCTTGCCAAGGTTTCTTTTTCACAATTGACGGGCATTGCGGTCACCAATCGTCCGGGATTGGTAGGCGCTTTACTTGTTGGCGTGAATTTCGCAAAAGCTCTGGCTTATAGCATCAATATCCCCTTTGTGACCGTGAATCATTTAGAAGGACATTTAGCGTCAGCGTGGCTGGCCAATCCCCAGTTGCGAACGCCTACCATGGTCTTGATCGCGTCCGGTGGGCATACGCATTTAGCCTTGGTTTCTCATCCTGGAGAATACCGGTTCATCGGATGGACTATGGATGATGCGGCAGGGGAAGCGTTCGATAAAGGCGCAAAAATGCTTGGACTGCCCTATCCGGGTGGGCCCGCTATTGATAAACTCGCTGAAAATGGCAATTCTCAATTTGTGGCTTTTCCTCGCCCCAATATTCACAGTCACGATTTCAATTTTAGTTTTAGTGGCCTGAAAACAGCACTCCGTTATTTTTTGCGTGACGAACAGCAGAAGGGACATTCTTCCTTACCCGTGGCAGATGTGGCCGCCAGTTATCAGGAAGCCATTGTGGATGTGCTGGTGGAAAAACTCTGTCGTGCTGCGCGGCACTATAACGCCAAAGCCATCTCGGTGGTGGGAGGTGTCGCCGCTAATTCCCGTCTTCGTCTGAAGCTTGAGGTGCGAGCGCAGATATTGGGGCTGGATGTGACTCTGCCTCCACGGGCCCTATGCACGGACAATGCAGCGATGATTGCG
>JAOUGQ010000236.1 GCA_029865515.1 Nitrospirota bacterium | reverse complement strand
TCTTGCTGAGGTTCATGCCTACCGTGCTGCAATTGATCCGTAAAAGAGAATGAATGAAGGACCGAGGCCGGACATTTGTCCGGCCTCGGTTTTGCGGAGAAAAAATCTGAAGTTATTTTTTAGGGGATGTTTCCCCGGTAGCTGATGGTGTTGAGCCAACCGTAAAGGCATCCCGCAGAGCCTCCAGCCGGACTTTCCCCACTCCTTTCACATTGCTCAGGTCATCCAGAGTTTTGAAAGCCCCATGGTCTTTCTTGTAGGTGAGAATGTTTTGCGCGATGTCTGGTCCGACGCCTTTGACAGACTCGAGTTGTTCAAGACTGGCTGCATTAATGTCGATCTTGCTCCCGGCGGCTTCTGCCCAGGCCATCGGAAACAACAGTCCAACTGAGAGGACAAGGGCCAAAACGAAGACGGAAACCTTCTTTGGATTGGTGATCACGGAAAGCACTCCTTTGAAAGAATTGATAAGAATCGTTGCGTGTATTCCCCTCCGAAGAGGAAGAAGCCACGAATGATTGAGTGAGGGCAGGGTAGGGACGGGAACAACTTAGGGGCAAGCTGTCGAAGATGTTGCCTTGGAAATGAAAAAAGCCAAAGGAAGTGATGATTTACCGGGAGTGGGAAGTAGAAGAGGTTGTCGGGAATTGATACAAGTTGCCGAATTTCTGTTCGAGGTCCTGGATGAAGGGAGCAGGGGTCAGGGCTTGACCGGTCACGCGTTGTAGTAATTCGGCGGCGGTATATTGACGTCCCCAACGATGAACCCGGTCATTCAGCCAGCCTTTTAAGGGCAGCAGGTTTCCCTGACCGATGGCTTGGTCGAGGCCTGGGAGATCCTTCTGTGCCTGCCGAAATAACATCGCCGCGTACAAATTTCCGAGGGTATACGTGGGGAAATAGCCAAAGGCTCCCAAGGACCAATGCACATCTTGCAGCACGCCTTCCGCGTCGGAAGGAGGAACGATTCCCAGATACTCCTGAATTTTGGCATTCCAGACTTCCGGCAGATCTTCAACCTGCAGGCGTCCTTCAATCACATCCAGCTCAATTTCAAATCGCACCATAATGTGCAGATTGTACGTCAGCTCATCGGCTTCCACCCGGATGAACGAAGGAGTGACACGGTTAATGGCTAAGTAAAACTCCTCTGCGGGCACCTCGCCGAGTTGTGCTGGAAAGACCTCTTGGAGTTTCGGATAAAAATATCGCCAAAAGGCGCGTGAACGGCCCACGCAATTTTCCCATAAACGGGATTGGCTTTCATGAATGCCCAGAGAAATGGGCTCGGCTAACGGCGTGCCGTAATGTTTTGTCGGTAACCCCTGGTCATACAGGCCATGACCGCCCTCATGAATGCAACTAAAGAGGCAGGAGGGAAGATCGGTTTCGAAGACCCGCGTCGTCACCCGGACATCGGTTGGATGGAATGATGTTGTAAACGGATGCGCCGAGAGATCCAGGCGCCCGCGTTGAAAATCGTAGCCCATGTGCTTGAGCACGAGTCGTCCGAAGTCCACTTGTTGTGTCTGGTCATACGCTTGCGACAGAAGATGGGCCTTGGGTTGGACGGGTGACTGTCGAATGTGGTCAAGCAGACGGATCAGTTCCATCCGCAACGTCGCAAAGAGCGGACGCAATTGGGCCACGGTCGCTCCCGGTTCATAGAGGTCCAGCAACGCGTTGTATGGAGAATCGTGGTATCCCAGATATTCCGCCTCTTGGCGCTTCAATTTCACCAGCCGTTGCAGATTGGGCAGAAACAGTTGAAAATCATTCGTCTTCCTGGCTTCCACCCACACCTGTTGAGCGAGGGAACATTCCCGCTCCAGTTCGTTTACGAACGTCGACGGCAATTTTTTTGCACGGGAAAAGTCCCGCCAGGTCTCGCGAAGAAGGGCTTGTGAAGGCTCGTCCAAGGCAGACCTGTGTTCAGGGTGAAGGGTGCCGGTTGAGAGATCCAAAAAAGAGGCCAGCAGGGCTTCAATCTCAGGCGAGACAAATTGGTCATGCGCCAGCGTTTGAAGGGTGGCAAGTTGTTCGGCACGAATTGCTCCGCCTCCATGTGGCATGTAGGTTTCCTGATCCCACGAGAGCAAGGCTGCGGCATCCCGCAGATGATGGATAGGTCCTAACGTGGCTTTCAACCGATCAAGAGATGTCTCAGTGGACATGAGCAGGTTCCTCGAAAAATTGGTGAATGGTTGAGAGTAAAAGCGGCATCACTGTAAGGCAGCCATTAAGAATTTGGCAAGGAAGAACCACGGGCATCATTGAGCAGGAATACGCAGACGTCTGAAGAGGCGTTAGAGTGAGAAGAAAAGGCATCACCATGAGAAATACGAAGAGTAGACGACCTAGGAACATACGATGATACTTGCGTGGGAAGGATGGAGAAAAGGACAATGTCGGTCAGTGAAAAAATGGTTGGCGATAATGTGTAAAAATCTGAACGTCATTTGTCAGAATATGCCTGATGAATGTTGGGCTGGTCACGAACAGACCAAGCCGTGGGAGGTGTTGTCATCCTGAGAGAAACGAAGGATCTCGCTGAGCCATGGTGCATTGCGACCTGGGCACAGATCCTTCCCCTTTGGCTCAGGATGACGGGCTGATTGAGGACGACTGCCGTCAGGATGTGTTCATCTAATGGGTGAATGTTGGAATCGAAGTTTTTACAAATTTAGGTGCTTCTTGGGAGGGGTTCAACATGAAATCCTTGGTGTTGCCGGACATTGAAGCCTATGCCGAAGCGCACTCCCAACCGGAATCAGACGTCTGTCGGCGGCTTCGGGAGGAAACGTATCGCAAGATGGACTGCCCTCAAATGGTGGTGGGGCCGTTGGAAGGGGCTTTCTTAAAAGTGATGGCCATGAGTGTGGGAGCCAGACGGGTGTTGGAAATCGGCACGTTCACCGGCTATAGCGCATTATGTTTCGCCGAAAGTCTACCCGACGACGGCCAGGTGATCACCTGTGATATGGATTCCGAATCCACGGATATGGCGAAACGATACTGGGCGCAGAGTCCACATGGGTCAAAAATTCATCTCCGGTTGGCCCCGGCGCTGGAGACCCTTCAAGCATTGTCCGGCCCCTTCGATCTCATTTTCATCGATGCGGACAAAGCCAACTATGTAAATTATTTTCGTCGGGCAGTGGATCTGATTGCCGACCATGGCGTCATTCTCATTGATAATGTCCTGTGGAACGGGGATGTCCTCAAGCATCCTGCTCCGGATACCAATACCGCCGCCATTCAAGAACTGAATCGGGTGGTGCATGCGGAGCCGCGGGTTTCGGCCGTGCTGGTGACCATTCGCGACGGAATATTCTTGATTAAACCGCGACCGTCCTCGAAAACGCATCTTCAGGCGGCGCAACAACAGGCCCAGCAATAAATTGAAGAACCGAATCATCGAACGAAGGTCAGACTAGCGGGCCTGTCGGATGGTTTTGTCTCCTGCCGCCGGCTTGGCGAACTCGTACTTCAATTCATTGATCCGTGCCAGGTAGTCTTTCACATCGTGGTCGCCGCACCGTTGGTTGGGGGTCAGCCGGAACCCACGTGCGACATACGCGCGACCGGTTCCGGCTCCACAGAGGTGAATCAGGGCGGCCAGGTCCTGCCTTCGCTGGAGTGTGACCACGCCGATCCGTCGCGGTCCCAGCGCCTCTGCAACGCGGCGATCGAGCAGCGCCGAAGTCAACTCGATGGCGTGGCTCGGCAGGATGCGGGTATAGAGCCTGTTGAACCAGCACGATTGCAGGTCGTGCCATGGACCGTCCTCGACCACTTTATGGTCGTGGATGCAATAGCGTTTCGCCTCGCTGAAGGTCCCGTCGGTCATCTGGTACATGCCAACCGCGCTCGACGCCGGTTGGTACCATTCCAAGGGATTCCAGGTGGTGAGTTGCCATCGCCAGTAGGTTCGTGCCACGGGGTTCCCCCCGCCCTCGACCTGCGCCAGTGCGGCGAGAAACTCAGGGGTGATGACCGCGGTCGCATGCTCGCGGAAGAGGGATTCGTATTCCTTCCACGTCTGGACAGGGTGCTTGTTGAGTGATTGGTCTAAGGGAAAGAAGATCTCGGTTGGTTTATGGAATGTATGAAATGCCCAGTTGATGCCGAGCCATAAAAGGAAGAGGAGGGTAGGAATCACGACGACACGAACGATCGGATGGGAGGCCAGCACCCCCCTCATGACCGCACGGAGCACACGCCAACCCTCGCGCACGAAACCCCAGAGCATGGTGAGTGTCGTTCGACGTTTGTGCCGTTTGGATCGGTGAGGATGTTTGGGAGTCGGTCGAGTGGGCCTCAACGCCATAAATTCACTATACCCGAAAAAAAAGAGGAGGGAAGGCCTGATTGGTCCCTCTACTTGCTGGCCGCGCAGGCTAGGAAGTTGCTTTTTGCCTTCGCATTTAGGGATCGAAAAGACTGCCTTCCTGAAAGAAAAACGAGTGAAGTTGGAATGGTCATGTGGAAGAGCTGAAGGCGTCTGATGCGCCTAGTGAAAAAGGGGAGAAGAGCAATCGAGAACCAGGAACATTCGATTTCCTCGATCAACTCATCAGTCAGCAAGGGAAAGGGGAAGCGGCGGCAAAACTATTGCCGACTCTTGTGTTCTAGCTACTTACTACGGCTGCCCAAGAAAGTGATGACGTGACCTCTTAGAGCGGCCACGAATCGCTGAAAATTTAAGTCTTCAGCGGGTTGCGTAATTTTGGTTTTTCGTGAGTTCGTGGCCATCATAAAACAGGCTGAGGTATAGAGCCGTTCCAGCACCAAGCGGCGACACAGCAGCTCGTAGCGCTTGCTATAGGATACTCCTTTATAACGTCGGAGGGGTGTTGTATC
>JAOUGQ010000019.1 GCA_029865515.1 Nitrospirota bacterium | reverse complement strand
GCCCCCATTCAGGAATATGCATCGATTTTTCCCCGCGCTCGCACAAATGTATGGCTTTACGGTGACAGAAGTTCCCGTCCAACATTTTCCTCGGGCGCACGGCGTATCCAAATATGGGGTGGGCAACCGGTTGTTTGTGGGACTGTATGATTTGTTTGCGGTTCGATGGATGCAGAAGCGCTGTTTGAACTACACCATGAACGAAGTCGATCAGCCCGGCCAATCGGATCAAGGGCGCTCATAAAGCAGGTATCCTTTTCACGCCATTTTTCCGTAACACATGAACTGATGAAAACCAAGACGATATGGTATTCAGGAATTCCGGCCTATGTCGTACTATGAAATGATGTGGGTCGGCATCGGCTTTGTGGGACAAGGCCTCTTTTTTGGACGCTGGTTGCTCCAATGGGTTGTGTCGGAGCGAAAAGCGGAAAGCCAAATTCCCGTGGCATTCTGGTACATGAGCCTTATCGGGAGCGTGATTGTGCTGGCCTATGCCATCCATCGGTTGGACCCGGTCTTTATTGCAGGCCAAAGTGTTGGAACCTTGGTGTATGTCCGCAATATCATGCTCGTGCACCGGGCTCCCAAGCGAGTTGTGAGTGGATAGGCTCCTTTCTCCAAATAGTGTTCCTGCCCCTTCCCGGTCCTTCTCGATTACACAATCTTCTCTCTTCCATCTTGTGGGCGTGGTGCTTGTAGCCGCCTGGCTGCTCGGAGTGGACGGGGGCTGGTTATTCGGCCCGGATCTCGGGGCACTCGGGTTGACCGACCGGGATGAAGGCAGCAACGCGGAAGCAGCTAGGGAAATGCTGGAAACGGGCGATTGGATTTCCCCCACCCTAAATTATGAACCACGCTATGCCAAGCCGGCCTTTGTGTATTGGCTGATCAGCGGGTCGTATATCCTGTTCGGCATCAATGAATTTGCCGCCCGCTTCCCTTCCGCCGTGTCCGGGTTGTGTCTGCTGTTCCTCCAATATGTGTTCGTTCGAACATGGGTTGGCTCCAAGGTCGCAGTCTGGTCTTCGTTTATGTTGTTGCTGAACCTGGAGTTTTTGGGGATCAATCGGATGGTTCTGACCGATCCGGAATTGGTGGTGTTCACCACGCTTGCCGGATATAGCTTCTGGCATGCATTGCAACACGAACACAAACAGTTGAGTTGGTTCGCGGTATGTTATCTCGCCATGGGACTCGGGATGTTGGTCAAGGGCCCGGTTGGTATCATCATCCCGTTAGTGGGAATCATTCCCTATCTTACGCTTACCCGCCAATGGAGCAGATTTTGGCAAAAAGGGTTTCCACTCGTCGGAGTCCTTTTGGTTGCTGCGGTGGCAGCCCCCTGGTACATCATGATGTTTCAAATCCACGGGGATGCCTATTGGGCGGCCGCACAGGCGAATACCACCGGCCGGTTCATGAATCCCATGGAAGGGCATGGGGGAACCATTCTCTTTTATCTTCCCGTTTTGTTGGTCGGCTTTTTCCCCTGGAGCGCCGTACTCCCTTCGATCTTGTACCAATCGTTCAAGCAGTGGAAAGCGTATTGGAAGGGGCAGGCCGTTGTCTCTGCAGAAAAAAATCTTGAATGTTTCCTCAGCTTGTGGGTAGTGGGATTACTCGTGTTCTTTACCCTATCGGCCACGAGACTTCCTCACTATATCTATCCGTTATTCCCTGCTGCTGCGCTGCTGGTGGCACTCTGGTGGAAACGTTTTCTGGTGGAGGAGTCGCCAATCGGGTTAATGAGTTCCACCCGAATCCTCATCGGAGTGGGATATGTGTTGGGAATAGCGTTAACTTTTATCCCTGCGGTCTTTCATTGGTTCATCAAAGAGATCACCAAGGAATTTCCCGCAGCGGTGCAAGTGGAGCCGGGCTGGCTTCCATCTATATTAGGTATCATCATCGTGCTGGGGACCATGCTGATGCGCCATTTCATGATATCCGACTCGAAGCGTCATTTAGCTTCATGGGTGGGATCCGGCATGATAGCTATGTTTGCGGTCGTCGCAGGATACCTGGCGCTTCCCGTCTACCAACAGTATTTTATCGGTCCACCTCAAAAATTGGCCGCGATCGCAGGGTTCAATCTTGGCAACAATGATCAGTTAATCCAGTTTGGACGCAAACGTCCTTCTCTCAGCTTTTATGCCAAACGTAAGGTCTATTTTCTCGGACTCAATGACGAGGATCTTCCGCAACACCTCTCTGCTCCCGGACGCAAAATGGCCATCATTCAAACACCCCTCCGCGGCCAACTTCCGGAGGCCATGTCAGATTGGAAAGTCGTCCTGGATCACGGCGGCTTCTCCCTCCTCTCCAGCGAATCCTTGCTGTAAAAGCCGGAAGTGAAGCTACCCGCCCAAATGGCGTGGCTTGTTAAAAACCTAATACTATTGTCTCCGCTTCGCTCCGAGCTTCTATGTAGCACTGTGCAAAGCAAGGAGTGAGAGCCCTTTTGGCCAGACTCATGACATGCTTTTATGAAATTCCCCCTTGTCCCTATGTCCCGTCTGGAAGCCCAAAAAAAGGTTAACAGGGAATACCACGGGAACGGCGATAGAATCCTGGCCTCTTAGACAATGGTTCGGGTGAAGATCCGACTGGGGATTGTTGATGTTGGGCTATACTGGAGATGATGGGCCTCAGTGATTTCATGACGGATGTATCTGTTCTTTTCGAAAAGTATCTGTTCAGATACAAAATTTTGCTCCAGGACAGAACTTCATCCCTATGGGCTCAGGCCTCACATACTCTTTTTTTCTAGTAAATCAACAATTAACATGCATAAAGGGTAGAGGAGTGACACCCGATGAAGGCTGGCCCGAGGTTTGCTTCAATTTTGCTTCAATATAGTTAACGCATGGCGCTGCACCCTGACAAATAGATGGTCCTTACAGTCTGCACTCTTCTCTGTGTTGAGCTGGTGAATGGTGTTGGTATCCAATGCAGAGAAATTTGAGACCGAGAAGTACCGTTGTGGGGTTTTAAAAATGGTCGTATGAAATACCAGGAAAATAGTTAATATTTACGAGAATGTTTTTCTTCACTAAAGGAGGGTGATATGGCGAATCAGCATCATGGTCTTGTCCCGTACAAAGGAATCGAACATCTGTGCGAGCTGGGTCCATTTCGGCCCGGTCGTTTTGCGCGCCTGTTTTCAAATCTGCCGCCCTTATACATCAACCCACTCACTCTTCATGATATTGGTAAAGCTGGCGGTAAAATGGAGGACAAAGGCACCCCCAATTTGACAAACAAAGTGCCTGCCGGTCTGATTTTCTTTGGGCAGTTCATTGATCACGACATTACTCTGGACGACAGTTCTTCTCTCACGGCGAGTAATTCCCCCGAAGGAACAGAAAACGTTCGCACACCCACGCTAGACCTCGACTGCGTATACGGGGACGGTCCTGGCGCACATCCCTATCTTTATGATGGAGACGGAAAGTTGTTGACTGGAGCGGATTATGCCGATCCAGGCAATTCAAACGACCTGAAGAACCATGATTTGCCGCGTACCCCAAAAGGTACAGCGATAATAGGTGATCCCCGGAACGACGAGAACCGGCTCATCTCTCAATTGCAACTTGGGTTTTTGCGGTTTCACAATAAAGTCCTGAATACGATTGCCGCAAAGCCTAATGCTCCCACCGGCACTCCGCTTTTCGAAGAGGCGCGTCGGGTCGTCACCTGGCATTATCAGTGGATCGTGGTGAATGATTTCTTGCGGACGATCTGTGGAAATTGGATCGTTGACGATATTTTGGCAAATGGGAGGAAGGTGTATCGCCCTGAATGCCTGGGAACGAAAGAACCCTTCATTCCCATCGAATTTTCAACGGCGGCGTACCGGTTCGGCCATACGATGATTCCTCAGAAACTCATGGTGAAGCCGGGAGGTGTCCAACATGACGTATTCGGAACAACCCTCGGAATCGGGTTCAAACCGGTCAGTAGTCTAGACGAAGTGGTGAATTGGGCGGCGGTACTGGATAGCGGAAATGGGCAATTCGCGCGGGCTGGTGCGATGGATACGAAGTTAGCTAAAGTGTTGCTTGATCTCCCATTTATGCCTCCGACGGTTCCCGCGTTTGAGCGCTCTCTCGCGGTGCGAAACCTTCTGCGAGCGCAAAGTTTCCTGATTCCATCCGGGGAACAGGTGGCCGAAGCGATTATGGCTGCGGGAGCCACTGAAATCACTACCGGAATGATTGAAACAGTTCGAGAACAGGGTGATAAGCTTGGCTTCCCCAAAGCTACCCCCCTTTGGATTTACCTGCTTGCTGAAGGCAAGGCGATTGGACGAATGGATGAAAATGCTCAAGGTCAAAAGAAATTTGTGAAGGGGGAGGGATTGGGTCCGGTCGGCGCTCGTTTTGTTGGGGAGGTGATCATTGGGCTGCTCGAACATGACTCACGTTCTTTCCTGGGGGCCAATCGCAATTGGTCGCCTATGGATACGAATGACAAGATTGGCTCAAACGGAATAACGAACCTCTATCAACTATTGACTGCATAGGCATCAGTCTTCCAGCAACTCCTTGGAGAGAATGGAAGGGAGTGCCCCTTTTGTTTTTTCCAATGAGGTGCGCTGCCTTCAGAAGGCTGTGGACGATGGGACTATTACGGAAGCCAGCCAACCCCGGAGGAAGGCGCAGGCTAGTGATCCGGTCATGCGTTCTAAAAAAGTGAGACGACCCTCCGCGTCTGCTTCACTTCCAAAACCATAGGGAGGTATGAATAGGTGTTTCCTTCCATGCCGCATGGAAGGATGAATTTTCTTCCATCAGTTCCTGGGTTAGTACCGACTTTCGTTTTCTCTCATAAGGGCCCTATCCGCAACAACCTCAAGGCAAATAATGATTATGTCATCTTGACATATTTCGTCGATTGACGAAAAATTTTGGGACTTAATTAGCTGCTGATCATGGGCAATGGGAGTGCCACTTGCGCGGCATCTTCGCAGGAGCTTTGGAATGCTGGGAGGGGTATATCGTTGCGCACCAAAATTTGCTTCGAAAGACTGGTTCTACACAGGACCTGAATTTAATTACACCGGCTGGCTTCCTTGTCGCAACTGGAATCGAGCTGCTCCTGAAGGCCATGGCAATTCAGGGTGATTTTGCTCTCGGCGTTAGCGGCGAAATGCCTTTCTACACGCATAGGCTGTAAGATATCGCTCGCAAGTTCCTTGGATCGGGCTATCTGCTATTTGATGAAGAATACCTTCTCTTGGAGCGCCTTAGTTCGTTGATCGAGTGGGTTGGGCGATACCCGATTCCCAAGTAGAGTTCTGAAAAGGAACGCCGCAAGTATGAGGTTCCGGCGCGTGTGGTCGATGGGCAAAGTTCATCAACGCTCGGGAGGTCCCTTGGTCATTTTCGAACGAAAACTGGCAGGCAGCTTGTGCGCTAATCGAGAAGCTGTAGTCCATATATGTCACAGTTCATGATATACCGAATCTACCCCCTGCCTAGCCCTTTAAAAGAGAATACGGGTCAGGTCTGGCAATCAAGTCCCTATCTTTGTCCTCAAGCAGGGCATCACTTTGTTTCTTTGGGATAAATTCCATGAAGTATTGACGGGATAGGAAGGTGTGTTCTTTGGAGAGGGTATACCCGGCTTGTTCCATATCCTTGATGACTTGTTCTCTCGGAACAAGGTGGCGTTTCGAGAAGCCGAGTGTGCCAGACCGCTCATCGGTGTAGTAGTCGATGATGACCACACGCCCATTTTGGGTGAGTGCGGGCTTGATGTTGGCTAAATAAACGACATGGTCTTCTAAGTGATGATAGACATCGCACAAGAACACGATGCCCGCGTTGTTCCCAGAAAATGAAGGAGATTCTGATCCGGCCAGAATGAAACGGACTCTTTTGTCGAGCCCGAGTTTTTCCAACTCTCGTCTGTTGTAATTCAACATTTTCTGCTCGATATCAATCGCGATAACCTGTCCCGTGTCCCCCACGGCTTTTGCCAGGCGCCGGGTGAAATAGCCTGAGCCTGCCCCGATATCAATCACCATCATGCCGGGATTGATGCTCAGGGCTTCGATGACTTTTTCTGGTTGTTGATACTGATCTCGTTCGGGTCGTTCAAGGGCTTCAATATATCTGTTGATATCCCATGGTTGGTGTGCGCAGCTTGCAGTCAGACTGGCGAGAAAAGCCACAATCAGGAGGCAAAATAGCCTTGGCCCATTGGAGGGTTGTATTTGATCTGTTGATCGATCATTCATTGTTGTCACTCTTTCATTCATGGTTGAGTCTTCAAACGGCGTTCAACTCGAAAACGTTCAATATATAACCTCTACGGCAACGAGTTTCAAGGCAAAGGTGAAGAGATGTGTTGTGGGGTCCTTCAATTGCGGGTGGTCAATGGAAAACCCGGAAGAATTAATAAATCTGAACGTATGATGTAGCATAATTCAGGGAGGGAAGAGAGGTTTCGTCCATTCCTAGGAGGGATCGGATTGTTTTGAGCCGGAACCAGGCTAGGAGATGAGAAACCAGGAACGGACGGAGAAGGCTAGGAGTGCCATAAGGAACATGCCGATTCCTAAGGCGGCTTCGGTCCAGATGGGCTTTGGGCCAAGCCAATGGTCTGAGCCTCCGCCCTCTTGATGCAATTGATTGAGTGAATTGCCCATTTGCCAGATGATTCCTGCCAACAGACTTGCTCCAAGAATCACGGCACTTCCTGTCGTGGTCGCTAAGCCAAGACCCATGAGTAGGCGCGGCCATTGAGGGGGCGAATGCCTTTGAGATGTGGATCCTCCGTGGGACAGGTCGCGTATCCACAAGAGTCGGAGACCTAATCCTGTCACGATAGCCGTTAGACCCAGGAAGAGTGAGAGGGAGGGTTCCAATTCAATGCCTGGATGCGGAACGAGAATCCATACCAGGCCGAAGGCGGTAACCAGCCAGGGGAGACCATGTGAGAGAGCTTGCCGGGAGACCTCCTTCCATTTGTGAGGAGGATGGACGATGGCCAGTCCTGTGACGATCCCCACCAGCAGACCACCAAGGACATCCGTAGGGAAATGTGACCCTTTAATGACACGGCAGGTTCCTACAAATGCAGCTAACCCGAACCACACTATTTTGCCTGTTGGAAAATAGTGTGCAAGGACGGTTGCCACGGCAAACGAGGCGGTGGTATGACCGGATGGGAAGGAGTCGAATCCCTTCTCAAAGGAAGGTGCCATGTCCCAGTCCTGACCAACCATGAGTCTGGGGCGAGGGCGGCCGATGGTATGTTTCAAAATTTGTGTGAAGAGTCCGGCTACCCCGTGAGCGAGCAAGGTGTGAATACAGGCAGATTTCCAGGAAGGCCAAGCCAGCCGAAAGCCCACCGCACCAATTCCCAATGAAATGAGCACCAGCGTGAGCCCGTCTCCTAGCCTATTTCCTGCATCTCCAATTTGGTCGATGAGCGGATGTGTGAAGGTTCGCATGATCTGGAGGGTGGGAAAATCCAACTGGGAAAGATAATACAACAGGCCAAGAAGGAGACTTGTAGACATTCCAGTAATCCAAAGGTTGGTATGGGTGATGAGGAAACGCGGGAGAGGTGGAGATGCGGATGGAGGTGAGGGCGGTTGGTCAGTCACAGGATTGGGAGAAGGAAAATGTTCAAATAACCTTTCAATCTTCCTCGTGAAGATGCAAACCGCAATACGACTTTGCTTTATTCTCCCCTGACATAATGGAGGAGGAACGCCACTAAATGGAATTCCAGGCGTCCGGGCAATCCGTTAGTCTACGGCACCCAGTCTGCGAGAAAGATATTGAATTCGTGTGGGTTGGCTGCATTCCGATCAGACGACCATACCAATTGTTTTTTGTCAGGTGAGAACATCGGAAAACTGTTGAAGTGTCCATTGAAGGTAATTTGTTCGGGATGAGTGCCATCCTCGTTGATGACGTGCAAGTGAAAAGATGGACGCCCTTGATGGTCGACCGGTGTCGACACATTGGAGGAATAGATGATTCGTTTGCCATCAGGAAGAAAAAACGGGGCAAAGTTGGATCGCCCGTTGTGAGTCACCTGCGTCTTGTTGGAGCCATCGGCATTCATGATGAAGATTTCTAAATTTGTGGGTTCCACAAGGTTTTGAGTGAGCAGCTCACGATAGGCCTTCACCTCTTCGTCGGCTGTCGGATGGTGGGCCCGATAGACAATGCGTTTGCTGTCGGGAGAAAAAAAGGCTCCGCCATCATACCCGACTTCTTCCGTCAGCCGTTGCACTCTGGTTCCGTCGATATCCATGGAGTACACATCTAAATCTCCATCTCGCACGGAGGTAAACACAATACTTCTTCCGTCCGGCGAGATGGTGGCTTCGGCATCGTAGCCCGGGTTGGTCGTCAATCGTTGCAAGTCACGGGCTCCGACGTTGATGGAGAAAATGTCATAATTATCGAGAGCCCACCGGTAGCGTTCGGTCCGTTGAGGGACAGGTGGACAATAGGGGCTGTTGTGATGGGTCGAGGAAAACAGAACACGCCGGCTTCCCGGGAAAAAATATCCGCAAGTGGTGCCGCCAAGCCCCGTACTGACCCGGCTGACACTGGAGCCATCAAGATTCATTGTGTAAATCTGATAGCAGGATCGCAAAGTTTTGCCGTCCGGTTCCAAGGTGGATTGGTATACAAGTTTATAGCCGTCCGGGGAAAAATACGCTTCCGCATTTTTCCCGGAAAATGTGAGTTGCCGGATATTGGCCAAGTGGGGTTCCGGTCGGATTTGTTGCGTGGTCGCTGTCGGTGGCTCCTCAGCCCATCCTGGGGAATCCACAAGTAAGAATATGATGGTCCAGGTCGCTATTGCTGTCAGAAATTTCATTCTGAATCTCCAGGTCACAGTGGGCACAGTTACCTTCTCATACTCCCTCCTGGCACAAGAGGGAACCTGACTGCTGATAGTATGAATTTGTTCTTTTTGCATTAATACGCCTCATGGTGTCGGGATGATCAATTTGTTTGCAGAGTCTACGGGCTGAAACATCCCGCGGGCAATCACCTTCCCTTGCTTGAACACAAGATAACTATCCCACCCGTAAAAAAACAACAGTCGTGAAACGGGCGTGACCGCTTCCGGAGACCATCCGAAAAAGAAGGTTACGGTATGTTCGGCCATACGAGGATGGGGGCAGGAAATCAGGAAGGCCATTTCCGGGCCCTCGAATGCTTGTTGCCTGATGGAGATCTGCCCCGGTTGGATGTCCATGGCCTTGTCGCAATTCTTGAAGGAACCGGATTCCAAAAGACGACGGGCAGAGGGTCCGATGACCAGGTAGGAGGCCGGTTCGGAAATAACCGGATTATCGGCTTGGATTGTCTCGACGCCGGTTTGCCCATCCAGACGTTGCAATAAGGTTTCCAAGCTTTGTTCCTCATCCTGCGTCATGGTTTGAGGTCGGATGAGAATTCGACGGATATCGGTTTCCCACCTATTTAACATGGGCGGGAGTTGATCCCGTTGAAAGCGGAGCAGAAGATCATGTTTGGGATCGATGCCTATGGTCGTCGGCATCGCCGGGAGATGAAGCGTGAATGGTTGTGTGGATCGATCAACGTTGAGAAGGGTGTCATGAGTAAGTCCCCCATGCAGATCGAGGTGAACGGGAAGCTGGATTTTGAATGCGGGTTCGGTCTGCAGAATAGTTCCGGTCATTGTGACATGGCCCTGTTGCCCAGGATCTTCCCGGACCATGATATTCTGGATATGCACGGTTGGCGCGCCTGACCAATCGATCCATTGTTGGAAAAACCAACCGAGGTCTCTTCCCGCCGCCTTGGAAAAGATCTGGAGAAGATCGTTCCACTCCAGGTAGGTTCCCGTCCCTTCCTGAATAATCCGGCGAACCCCGTTAAAAAATGCCCCGTCTCCCATTTCCTGGCGGAGCATGTGAAACACCAGGGCTGTTTTTTGGTACCCAATTGCATTATCCATGCGGGTTTCTTTGTGGTGAAATCCCCGGACCGGATACTCCTTGTCCGGCATTGCATACAGATTATATTCGTAGACCATCCGGCGTCGTGTGTTGAAGGCCTCCTGTTGATTGCCCGTGGCTTCGTCATAATAGTAATTGGAAAGATAGGTGGTAAGCCCTTCCACCCAATTGCCTTTGGCGAAGTCATTGAAGACGGAGTTCCCGAACCAGGAATGGACGATTTCATGGCCAAGGGAATAGGGTTGGGTATATCCGCGCCGCACCACCCCCTGGCCTAAAAGGGTGAACGAAGGCAATCCAAGGCCGCTCGGGAAAAAGTTTTCCACGACGGCAAATTTTGTAAAGGGGTAGGGACCCAGAAGGTCGGTATACCTTTGAAGGTAGCGGATGGTGGCTTCTAGGTATTGGGGAGCCAAGTGTGCTTCTTCGGGAAAAAGATAGGTGGCGAGTTGAATGCCATTCCATTCCTGTTTGTGCACCGTAAAATGATTGGCTGCCAGCGTCAGGGCTTCACTTGGAACGGGAATGGTCCATTGGGCGGTGCGGCGGCCGTCGGTGATGGTGTGAGGACCTTCCCTGCCTTGCGTGATCGCTTCCCAGTCTGAAGGGAGGCTGATGGTGAGATCAAACGTGGAGAGGGTCTGCTCCCATGTGGGATACCAGAATGTTTCAAATGTTAAATAGACGCCGTTTGGTCCAATGTGTCCGTTGGTGTCATCCGGTCTCACAAAGCGAAGGCCACTGGAGGCTTTTGGCGAATCATCAATCAGTCCGTGGTACGCAAGAGTCAGAACTACCGGTTGGTCTGGCTGTTCAAGGGGCGGTAGGGGAATGTCTACAACACGACGCGTTGAAGGGGGCTGAAGGGTCGGGGTTGCAGCGGGTGCTGGTACGGGAAGCGATTGGCCATTGAACTCCACTCGATCAATAGTCAGTTGGGGGTGCAGGACGAATGAGGCCGATGAGTCGGCGCGATATCGCTGGGGAAGCTGGATGTTGTCTATTCCGGTAATGGCATGGGTGTCAGGGTCCAGTTCGATGTGTAATTGATGATGAATAGGGGGCGAGGCGTTGGCTTCGAGCGGGCTTGCCGTCGTCGCCACGCACAGCAGGGTCATCCATAGGACGAGCGGTGGGAGCGCCATGAGTGAGGTCAGGGCATGATGAACGAAACCCACAATACAATTTCCTTTTTTCAATTCCGGATATGGGTTCTTGGTCCGTCAGATGGTTGAGTCGAAGATGAAATCTACGCCGCTTTAGGCTGGTGGGGTTGCTGTGGGGAGTAAGGCCTCCACAAATGCAGACGCGTTGAAGTCCTGCAGGTCCGCTTCTCCTTCCCCCACACCAATCAAACGAATAGGAAGCTTCAGTTCGTCCACGATGGCCACCACCACCCCTCCTCTGGATGTGCCATCCAGTTTGGTCAAGGCTAATCCCGTCACCCCGAGGGCCTCATGAAATTGCCGGGCTTGCGCAATGGTATTCTGTCCGAGTGTGCCATCAAGAACGAGCAGGATTTCGTGGGGGGCGCCAGGCATTTCCCGGGCGATGATTCGTTTGATTTTCTTCAATTCATCCATCAAATTGATTTTGGTGTGCAGCCGACCGGCGGTATCAATGAGGACAACATCCACATTTCGAGTTTTTGCGGCGACAATGCCATCAAACACCACGGCGGCAGGATCGGAGCCCTGCTTGTGCTTGATGACCTCGATGCCTGTGCGCTTTCCCCAAATATCTAATTGTTCGATGGCGGCAGCGCGAAACGTATCGCCGGCGACAAACAATGTGGTTAACCCATGCTGACTGAACCGATGTCCGAGTTTGGCGACGGTCGTGGTTTTGCCGACGCCATTGATGCCTACTGTCAAGAGTATAAAGGGACGAGGGCCCTGCCGGATGAGTTGTTCCAGGGGTTCGGTCTCTCCCTTACGAAGAATGTCCATGAGGAGGGTCTGGAGGACGGTAACCGGATCAGTGGCATTGAACAACCTCGTTTGATCTTTCACCATCTGAAGAAATTGTTCAACGGTGCGTACGCCGACATCGGCTTGCAGGAGACCGGCTTCGACGTCTTCCAGGAGGACGGGATCCAGGTGCCCCTGCCCCAGGCGACGCAATGATTTTTGTATGGTCTGGCGTGTTTTCGCTAATCCCCCTTGAAGACGTTGAATCCAGCTCATGGTTTATTTCCCGAATACAATTGAAAGCTCAGAGACCGGTGCATGCTGTGGTGAGAAGATGGGGAACAGGCATCAGGCCGCGAAAGATCGCTTGCTCTTTTCGCTTCATCCGTTTGGCCTCCCGTTCGGTCGTTTCATGGTCATATCCCAAAAGGTGAAGGGTCCCATGGATGAGTAAACGCAGGAGTTCTTCATCGGGGGAGTTGCCAAACTTTGAGGCCTGGGAAAGCGCTACGGGCATACAAATCACCACATCTCCCACGAAGGCCAACGGCGATTGCGAGGCATCCTGCATCGGGAACGCTAGCACATCGGTCGCATAGTCACGCTGCCGGTACGTCCGGTTGAGTCTCTGCATGCGGGTTATTCCGACCAGAGTCAGACTCAGGTGGACGGATGGATGCCCTGCATGTTCTAACACGGATTGCGTCAACTGGCGCAAGGTCTTGGGTCGAACGGACGTTCGTCGGAGGTGAGTACGGAGCCAAACGGCCATCGGGCATTACAGCGTTGGGCCCTGGCCATTGATATCCGATCCCGAATGATGGTTGAGAGATACGGTCGAAGGGCCGGATGAGGTCTTGCGCGGGCTGGTCGAGGATTGTTGTTCAAACCGGTCATACGCTTTAATAATTTCTTTGACTAATCGGTGCCGGACGACATCTTGTTCGGAAAAATACACAAATTGTATCCCCTCGATATTGAGGAGAATGTCAGCAATCTGCGCTAATCCGGATTTCTGCGAATCGGGGAGATCGATTTGGGTGATATCCCCGGTCACAATCGCTTTGGAATTGAGTCCGAGCCGGGTCAAAAACATTTTCATTTGTTCAGTGGTGGCGTTTTGCGCTTCATCCAGAATGACAAAGGCATCGTCGAGCGTTCGTCCCCGCATGAAGGCCAGGGGGGCGATTTCAATCTCGCCACGTTCAAGGAGCCGATTGGCCCGATCAATGTCCATCATGGTGTACAACGCATCATACAAGGGCCGCAAGTAGGGATGCACTTTGGCAAATAAATCTCCTGGAAGAAAGCCAAGATGTTCCCCCGCTTCTACTGCGGGCCGCGCCAGGATGATGCGACTGACTTGTTTTTGCGTGAGGGCTGCGAGCGCCATGGCCATGGCCAGATAGGTTTTCCCCGTTCCGGCTGGTCCAATGGCAATGACCAGATCTGACTTATTAATGGCTTCGAGATAGGTCTGTTGATTGGGAGTTTTAGGATTGACGTGGCCTTTTTTCGTCGGAAGCGCGCTCGCCGAAAAGGTAAAGGGTTTGAGCGGAATGTCACGCTGTTCTTCTGTGGCCCGAATCGCTCGTGAGATATCGTCAGGTTTTAACTCGTAATAGGTTCGGGTCCAATCGGCTAATTCCCGCAAAATATGTTCGGCCCGCAGAACTGACTCAGGTTGACCATGAAGAGTGATTTCATCCCCCCTGGCCGCCATCCGGACCTGGAGTTCACCTTCGATCATTTTGAGGTGCAGATCGTGCGGGCCGAAAAGATTGGCTAAATCGACCCCTTCTCGTAGTTTAAGTTTTCGCACGTAGGATTCGAATGACCCTCCTGTTAGAAGTGATACAACTTATAGTCTCATTCTAACAAAGGTTTCCGTGAGGCTCAAGGAACGAAGTGGGAGACTACCGTCTCTACCGTCTCTTTTGGCAGGCCGAGCAATAAAATGAGCTGCGTTCACTTGGCATGCGCTTGATCTGGGTTGGGCACCCGTGCGAGCATGGCAATCCTGCCTTCTGGTAGACCTGATGCAATTTCTGGAAGTGCCCTTGCGATCCATCCGGAGCACGAAAGTCTCTAATGGAAGAACCTCCAGCAGCAATGGCTTCCTGTAAAACGGTATGCATCGTGTGATAGAGCCGTTGACAGGAAGGGGCTCCCAGGCGATAGCCGTGAGCCTGTGGGTGAATTCTGGCCCGGAACAGGATTTCATTGGCGTAAATGTTTCCAATTCCGGCCAGACGATGTTGATCGAGGAAAAACGGCTTCAACCGGCCTCGACAGCTTTGGATAAGCTGGATAAACGATTGTTCTCCTATGTCCAGTGCGTCAGAGCCGAATCGGCGCTCCAGGAAGGCTTCCAATTCCGGTAGGGCGAACAGCCAAAGCCGGCCAAACCGGCGGGGATTCCAATAATACAGTTCAGTGGCTTGTGCACCGGAAAGCCCGATGTGGCAATGAAGGTGTTGAGGGGATGAGGCCAGGGTGTGATGAAAAAACCAAAGTCCGGTCATCCCCAGTTCTGAAAGCAGATACCGGGCTTCATTGGATCGATGGCAGGTAAAGATCACACACTTCCCTTTACGGGTGATATTGGTGATCGTGGAGCCTCGGAACCAGGGGATAAGGTTATGCCCTGTGCGAACAATATCTGAACGGTGAATGGTCAATGTTTGAATGCTCCCACCTAGGACAGTGCCTTTCAGGTGGTTCAGGATGACTTCAACTTCAGGGAGTTCCGGCATGGCATATGACGTGGGAAATGTGAAAGGTTCAATAAGCCTTCTCAAGTTGTATCTTGTGGGATGGAGAGTTGTATCAGATTTTTGGTGGTGCTGGGTATGGTCCTCTTTTCTGGTCAAGGAAAGGCTCAGGACAGGATTGCATTGAGATAGGGGAAAAATGAAGAGAGTCTGGAGCAAGAGAAGCGGGAAATGCCTTATCCAGGTTGATGAGTCCATAAAGGTTTGTGGTGAGAATCCTCTCTCGCCGGTCCTGCTTGACTCCGGTTCAGGGGCGATGAGATTGGGGGGAGTTTGGTTGCGGGAACTCCGGAGGAAGCCTATACTCCTTAGAGAATCTTTTGTAGGGGATGGATAGAAATAGTCATGACACAATTAAGCGTCAAACAGGTGGAAGAACGATTAGGAGAAGTGAAGTGTCCTATTTGCAAGGTTAACCGTTTTGGGATCGACTCCAGGACTGTGACAGGGGATGGGGAATGGAAAGCGATTTGTCGAGGATGTTTTTATACCTTTCCCGTCCATACGGATATGGATTTTTATTTACACACGCAGCCGGATATTCCGTATCACCTCAAAGAAATTGCGTGTCAATCCTGCCGGCATCGTGGGGTGTCCCTGGATTTCAGGGCTGTGCTCTCTGTTCGTGAATCGGTCTATTTTGTGACCTGTCCAAGTTGTCATCATAAGTTTCCTGAGCGGTCATTTTTGGAATCGTTCGAATAAACATCGTAGAGGAGATTGTCATCATGGATCACACGAAAAAGCCTGAAGCACCCAAAGAGTCCAAAGCCGGCACCAAAGATTCTAAGGCTGAAGCTCCAAAAATCAAAAAAGAATTGTCTGTCATGACTCTCCCTCATGACAATGATGTCATGGCTCAAGAAATGGCCGAATTGTTTGACGAAGATCGAGTCACGCATCAACATGGAAATGCCGAGCCGGAAAAGGATTGATTTAAAAAGATTTTATTCCCTTTTGCTGTTGACTTCCTAAAGAATTTTTCCGTTTTAACCCCGCTACACTTTCGGGACACATTTCCCTTTTCCCAAAGCCTATCCCTGGTTAATTCCACCCCCTGGTTCCAATTTTTTAGCTGTCTGTGCTAAGGATTGTGGATATCCTTAGTCCCTTGGGGTAATTGAGCATAACGATAGCATTTCGGCATACTAAAAAATGCCGTAAAAGCTCCTTTGGCCAGAGGGTCTCTTTGGAGCCACCTGTAAGAAAAAAGGGAGAGCATGTGATAAGGAAATGTCTGTCTTGTTCCCTATACTTCAGAGTGGTAGGATTCGATTTCTTACGTGATCTTTCCTAGGCCTATATTTGTGATGGAGAGAATAATCATGAATCCAGTTGAACAGTCAAAGCGTTCCAAAAAGATTTCTTATGAAGTGTCAGAAAATCCGACAAACGAATATGTCTCTCCATTAAAGGTGGAGGGACAGGAGCCATCCGAAGAAGGGAGTTTAGAAAAAGTCCGTGATATTTTATTCGGGGCACAGAGCCGGGAATTCGAAGAACGATGTAGCCTTCTGGAAAAACGATTATTACAAGAAAGTACTGATCTTAGAGACCAGCTGACCCGGTCGTTGGAAGATATCAAGACCTACATCAACCAGGAAGTTTCCTGTTTGACAAGTCAAATTCAGCAAGAGAAGGCTGGACGCTCGAGTTCGTTAGAAGAAGTTGGACAGGTTATTAAGAATGTGAATTCTCAACTCGAGAGTCGCTTGTCTGCATTACAAGATCAGACGACTACACAACATCAGATGCTTGAGAGACAATTAACTCAGCAAAAAGCCGATTTAACCGAACATCATCAACAGGCTTTGGCTGGATTGCAGAGTCGATTTCAAGAAGCATTCAAAGAACTAAAAGCCGAAAAAACTGATCGTGCTGCGTTGGCTGAATTGTTAATGGATGTGGCCTTGCGGCTGAAGGTAGGTCAGAGGGATACGGAAAATTCATAAACACCCTTGCTTTCCTGTGATCATGGACGCCATGCTTCATGGCATCTGGCCAAGGGGCAAAAAATAATTCTATGGCAGGTTCGCAGCAACCATCTTCTAGCTCTCCTCGTTTTTCCGTAAAAGAATCCAAAGGATTTTCCCATCTTCGTCAATTACTCCTAGCTCCCGAACAGCACGAACTAGATCGCCTCAAAACCCGTCTTGATCAATTTTCTCTTCACCCAAAGGACGTTGGTCGTGTACTGCCTGATGCGATTCGGCTCCGTGCGCAGCAAGACACACGATTGTTGGCCTCTTTGATACCCGTCACGCAGGAAGCCCTGGCTCTATCCATTAAACAGTCGCCCCAGCTTATTAGCGATTCCATCGCGCCGATTTTAGGTTCTGCTATTCGTAAAGCCATTGCCCACGCCATGCGAGGCTTGATGCAGTCGCTGAATCAGACATTGGAATGCAGTATGTCCTGGCGCGGGCTACAATGGCGATGGGAAGCGTTCAGAACAGGGAAGTCCTTTGCCGAAGTGGTATTGCTTCATACTCTGCGGTTTCGTGTGGAGCAGGTTTTTCTGATCCACAAGAAAACGGGACTCCTCTTAAATCATGTAGTGGCCGAAGGGGTGAGTGGACAGGGAGAGGAAGTGATTTCTGGAATGTTAACCGCAATCCAGGACTTTGTCTGTGATTCCTTTGGACAATCGCAAGACGAAGGCTTAGAGTCCATTCGCATTGGTGATTTGACGGTATGGATTGAGCAGGGATGGGGAGCCATTTTGGCAGGAGTCATTCGTGGCGCGCCTCCAATGGAGTTACGAGAGGTTTTCCAAGAAACTCTCGAAACCATTCATGCGCAATTCTCTGAACTCCTGCAAGCCTTTCAGGGTGATGCCAGTTCCTTTCAAGAGACCCGTCTTCAGTTGGAAGATTGTTTGCAGGCCCAATTTGAGCAAAAATCGAGAGGTCTTCCGTGGGCTTTTTGGATTGTGTTGGGCTTGTTGATGCTTGGTCTTGGGATGTGGGCCTTCCAGGCCCATGCGGATCAACAACGATGGGCGTATCTATTGGAGCGGCTTGATCAGGAACCAGGATTGGTGATGACGTCAATTCAGGAAGAGGGAACGCCAACGATTTATGGATTGCGGGATCCTTTGGCTATCAATCCAGACCAGATTCTTTCGGATATTGGCTATTCCTCGCAACAAGTGGTATTTCGTTTGAAACCCTTTATGGACCTCACTCCGGAATTTGTGCAGAAGCGAGCCATGATTCAGTTGCGTCCACCAAGTTCTGTTGTTGGCAATTTGGAAGGCACGACATTGATTCTCAAAGGAGAGGCACCTCATTCTTGGATCCAACAGGCGCACCTGTTAGGACCGCTGCTTCCCGGAGTGACTCACATTGAGACGAGGCAATTGGTTGATACGGATTTGAAACAATTTGAGACATTAAAAGCCGAATTAGAAAGCAAAACGATTACATTTGAAGTCGGGAATTCTGACATTAGTCTAGACCAAAGGTCTACCATAAGAGACATTGATCAGACGATTCAGGCTTTAGATCAAACGGCAACCATCTTAGGCATTTTCCCCCGTATTCAAATTCAGGGCTTTACGAGTCCAGATGGTGGAAAAGAAGTGAATCAAAGCTTGAGTGCGCTTCGGGCTAAAGCTGTTCTGAATGAACTGGCAAACGGTTCTTTCCAGGCAATCAATCTTAGGACAGTAGGCGTGGGGTCGGACCGCTTGCCAGCGCTGTCTTCAACTGGCAAAGCCGTATCGCAAGAGCGCCGCGTAGCCTTCCGAGTGATCCTTCCACCACCCGCTAGTGTGCCTAAGAGTCGTAGGTGAAAGGGCGGGGAGTGATACAAAAAAAAATTTGTATGTTGGGCGGATTTGCAGTTGGGAAAACCAGCTTGGTTAAGCGTTTTGTCACGGCCCAGTTTTCTGAAAAATATCACACAACCATTGGTGTGAAAATCGATCAAAAATCCTTGTGTGTGGATGACACTGAAGTCCACTTAGTCTTGTGGGATATGTATGGAGAAGATGACTTTCAAAAAGTTCGGGCATCATATTTGCGAGGGTCATCAGGGTACTTATTAGTGATTGATGGAACGAGAAAAGAAACACTGGATGTTGCCCGTCAATTGCGTCTATTGGCTTCACAGTCGATGGGGGCTGTCCCCTATGTGCTCATGATCAACAAACATGATCTTCGCGAGTCCTGGAAGGTAACTCCTGAGATGTATAAGGATCTGGCCTCCAATGCCTGTCTGGTGCTTCAATCCAGTGCCAAGACGGGCGAAGGGGTGGAATTGGCGTTTCTAGAATTGGCCAAACAGATGCTCAAAATCTAGAGGGTGTTTTTGTCCTTTCCTCACAGTGTGATTTCAAGCTTGTTTTCGAGCATTCCTCTCGCACAGGTAAGAGGAAAGGATATTTATCTCTTTTTGCGTATGCGATATGCCAAATTTGAAATAAGGGCTTCTTGTATTCGTAAAAACCCGGCCTGTCCATAATTCATATAATGCTCGCCGAAGCTCCCTATCCAGAAATTCTAAACATTTTTGACGCGTTGGTGGTGCAGGTCAAGTCGCCGACACAATACCGCACGATTGGTTCGTTTCCCAGCTGGTATCCCCTTTCCGTCTCCTCACACCCTTCTTCGACAGACCCCCGTGAATTCGTGGAGAAGTCATTTTTCCTGAAGCATTTTTTGGATGAAGCGGAAGAATTCTGGCAGAGCCATCATTATGGAACAGTGCAATCCGGTTTATGGAGCGAACCGGCCCTTTGGGGGGACGAGAGTTATTTTGAGGCCACTGCTCTGGTACAGGAGGGGCAACGGTTCTTAATTGTCCAACGATACAAACCTGAGATGGTCACGCTGCAACCCGTGCTACAGAAAGCTCGAGACGAGCATTTAACGCACGGGCAAGAAATGGAAGTTCGAAAACTTGTTGAGGTTGGGTTGGGAAGTCAGTTAGCTGAGAGTGAAAAAATTCGCGATGATGTGATGGCCGTTCTCGATCACTTGCAACTGGCGGCGGTCATGATCGATGAGAACGGTGTCATGACCTATGCCAGTCCTGCCGTGTGCCATCTGTTTGCTCTTGAGACGGAAAGTTTGAGGGGCGGATTGTGGACTCAAGTTTTGCCCTTGACGGCAGAGCAGTG
>JAOUGQ010000235.1 GCA_029865515.1 Nitrospirota bacterium | reverse complement strand
TTTGCTGTTGACTGCACACACCGCCAGTCTTTGACAGGATTTCGGTTGGTAGCCCTGACAATGAAAGGTCAGCCATTACCAGAGTTTTCCAAATTTCGCTTTTTCACGAAGAGCCATAATTTTTCTATGACAAGAGGATGTCTTGTTCATTGACATCAACAAGGAGCACACAGAATATGTCGCAGACGCTTCCATCCTGGAACCTTCAGGGTTTATTGCGCCATCCCGCTAAAGATTTTAAGCGGCTCACAAAAGACTTAGAGTCACGGGTTTCCGCGGTTGAAGCCAAACGACCCAAGTTAACTCCCGGGATGCCTGCGGATGGATTCAAGGCAATCTGGGACCAATATGAAACCATCACGGAACTGATGACGACCTTGCGGGCCTTTGCATTTTTATGGTTTTCAGAGAATACAAAAAATCAGGAAGCCCGGGCCTTTGACACCCAGGTGCGGAACCAACTGACGGACTTTTCCAATCGCTTGGTGTTTCTCGACCTCTGGTGGCAAAGCGTGGATCCCGCCAACGCCGCCCGTCTTTCTTCAAAAGCCGAACGGTATCGATATCATCTGGATACCCTGACTCGCTTAAAACCGCACACCTTGACTGAATCCGAAGAACGGATTCTATCGATCAAAAATACGACCGGTCGCCAAGCCATCGAAACGTTATACGGGGTGACGACGAATAGTTTCACATTTCAACTGAAACTCAAAGGACGAACCACCCGCCTAACCCGCGAGCAACTGATGGGGTATGTTCGCCATCCATTGGCCTCAGTTCGTCAAGGCGCCTACCGCGCCCTGTTCAAGGTCTATGGGGAACAACGGGATGTGCTGGGAGAAATGTATAAAAGCCTGGTCCAGGACTGGGGAAATGAAGGCCTGACATTGCGGCACTATTCCTCTCCCATTGCCGTTCGCAATATTACGAACGATGTTCCGGAACAAGCGGTTGATGCACTCCTCACGACCTGCCGAAAGCATGCCGGGATTTTTCAACACTATTTTCAGTTAAAAGGGCGCCTGCTGAAGATTAAAAAGTTTCAACGTTACGATCTGTATGCTCCCTACGCCGGAAAGAAAGCCAAGTACTCCTTCTCGCGGGCGAAGAGCCTCGTACTGGAGGCCTATCAGGCGTTTTCACCTCAATTGGCCCAATTGGCCAAGCAGGTTCTTGACGAAGGCCATCTCGATGCCGCGGTACGTCCCGGCAAGATGGGCGGGGCATTCTGCTATAGCGTGCTCCCCACACACACTCCGTACGTGTTGGTCAATTACACGGGAGAATCCAGGGATGTTTCGACCTTAGCGCATGAACTTGGACATGCCGTACACGGCATGATGGCCGCGAAGCATTCCGTCTTGACGTTTCATTCGGCTCTCCCCTTGGCAGAAACGGCCTCTATCTTTGGGGAACACTTGCTGGCAGATTCGCTTCTCCAACAAGAAAAGAACCCAAAAATCAAGGCAGGCCTTCTGTTGAATCAACTCGATGATGCCTATGCCACCATTCTGCGACAGGCCTACTTTGTGCAATTTGAAAAGCAAGCCCATCAGATGGTTCAACAAGGAGCCACCATTGATGAGCTGGCCCACACGTACCTGACACTTCTTCGTGAACAATTCGGCCGTCACCTTCACGTGGAAGATGAGTTCAAATGGGAATGGCTAGCCATTCCCCATATTTTTGCCAGCCCCTTTTATTGCTACGCTTATAGCTTTGGGAATTTACTGGTCCTGTCGCTGTTCCAACGCTATCAATCAGAAGGACCATCGTTCGTCCCTCATTATTTACAATTGTTGGCAGGCGGAGGGTCCGCCAGTCCTCAAGACTTACTTGCACCCTTGAAGGTGGATATCAATTCCATGGCGTTCTGGCAGGCCGGGTTTAAAAGAATTCATACTCTTGTGAACGAACTCGAACAAAGCATGCCGTGAGGGCAACATTCCGAAGAGCGTGGAGTCTATTGAGAATAAAAGAGAACGTGCCCCCACCATGAAACGGCGTGAGGAAAAGGACCTTATTGAAGTAGGTCCTGAGATGTTTAAAAAATTCCAGCTTGGCGCTGGAGCCAACGGATGTAGCCGATAATCTGAGTGACATCATCAGGAGTCACCCCTTCGATCTTCGGCATGTTCCCGAATTTCCAATGGTGCGATTTGACACCTTGTGCCGCAGCCCGTTGAAAAGCCATGTCCGCATGATGATTGGGCTCATAAATCTTATGCACTAACGGTGGGCCCTGGTTTGTCCCCTTGCCTTGCGCTCCATGGCAGGGAGAACAAAAGGCATTGAATTTCGTCTCCCCTTCTTTAAATTCTGCGGGGAGTTCTGTCTCTCCTGTTATCTGTGCCAGGGGGGCTGGCACAGAGGATTCCCCGGCATTGGTCCCATTTTCAGAACATCCCACACAGACGAACCAGAACAGAATTCCTGCCAACCCTCCGAGCGTAGTTCGATTCATAAGATGATCTTTCATATCAAATTTCCTTTACACGATTGTATGGCAGCTTCACTTGTTGATGGGTTCGTCCCTTTTCCCAACCTTCGTTCCTCTTCGGAACGAAGCCCCGAAGGGGCGCGGGCGATTCGGGATGTGCCAACTAAAGGTTACCATACATTATCCAACCAATCATGAGTTGGTCGCGAGACACGTTATTGCGCTTGCAAGGGATCAGGGAGTTGCGCCTCCTGAAATCCTTCTTCACGAATCAGGCAACTATCACAGTGACCACATGGACGATTCTGCGGGCCGGGATTATAACAACTATTCGTCCACTGAAAGGGCACGCCTAAAGTCTGCCCCTTTTGGATAATTTCCCGCTTTGTCAAAAAGAGTAAGGGAGCCACAATTTCCACGGGATGGCCTTGTAAGCCCATTCGGGTACCAAGACGAGCCACTTCCTGAAACGCCTGAATGAATTCTGGACGACAATCCGGATAACCCGAATAGTCACGAATATTAGCCCCAAAAAATATTTTAGAGGCCCCCAACACTTCCGCATAGGCAAGCGCTAAACTCAGGAAAATGGTGTTCCTGGCCGGAACATACGTAACGGGAATCTCTTGACCCCGGTCCTGGGCCTTGCGATCAGTGGGAACCGCAATGTGATCAGTTAAGGCGGAGCCACCAAACACACGCAAGTCAAGTTGGACAATTTTGTGGTCCTGGACATCAAAATACTCGGCAATTTTTTTGGCACACTCTATTTCGGTCCGGTGCCGTTGCCCGTAATCAATGGTCAGGAAATACAGTCCATATCCTTCTGCTTTGGCGAGCGCCGCGGTCACCGTGGAGTCCAATCCTCCACTCGCCAGAACAACAATGCTTGAAGTGACCATTATGAAAGTATTTGGAAAGGCCTTCTCATTCCATTATTACGTGAAAATGATAAAGTCTCCCAACGAATGACCGGTCAAATTCTCAATGTTCATCGGGTAAAGAAGTGGAAGACGGAAGGAACTTCCGTCTTGCTGAGAGGTGTTATCCTATATGTGGGCATAAGAAGGCCAATGAATTATTGGCTCGCCTGTTGGTTATTGTCGCTGTTCCGACCGCTCAATTTTCTCCATCAGCTCGCGTTTTGATTTGCAAGCCACGCACAGACGAGCAAACGGAAGTGCTTCCAGGCGTTTTTCACTGATTTCACCCCCGCATTCCGCGCACACGCCATAGGTGCCTTCGTCTAAGCTGTATAACGCATCATCGATAAGCTGTCGCTGACGATTGCGCATTTCCTGCAAGGATATGCCCATTTCACGATCCAAATCCACCAAGGCCTGATCCCCGCTATCCATTGCCGCTTCAAGCCGGCGCGACTGCTCCTCTGTCACGGATTGGCCGAGCTGCTGCTTGATCTCTTGAATCAAGGCTTCCCGTTTGGCCAACAATATTTCCTTCAGAGCCGCATGACGATCTTCCGGTTCCTCTTTTTTCACAGACTTACGAGGAGCCGTGACTTTGGACGTGGCCTTTTTCCCCCCTCGCGGAGTCGTCGTTTTGGTCTCTTTCTTTGCTGGTCGTGCGGCCATACTACATTCCTTTCTCCATTCGGAGGTTAACCATTTCATTACCCTTCAGGAGGGACATTTCCTGCCTGCATATACACCGTGCGTCAATCAGTAAAACGAAAGTCCTTGCAATTACGGATACGTGATCAAGGAGTAAATCTCACACCCATCCAATTTTTTGCGCCCTTCAAGCCCGAGTAATTCAACTAGAAAGACGACTCCGGCAATGTGTCCGCCCAATTGCCGGATCAGATGAACCGTTGCCCCGGCGGTGCCCCCCGTGGCAAGAAGGTCATCAACAATAAGAACCCGTTCACCCTCCTGTATCGCATCTCGATGAATAGCCAATGAATTCGAGCCATACTCCAAATTGTATTTGACCTCATACACATCCGCCGGCAATTTTCCAGGCTTCCGAACGGGAACGAACCCGGCATTCAGGTGATAGGCCAATGGGCTTCCAAAAATAAATCCTCGCGATTCTATCCCGACAATTTTGTGTATTCCGGCATCCTGATAGTGGTGAGTACATTCATCGATGATGGAGCGAAAACAAGCGGGATCGTTCAATAACGGCGTAATATCGTAAAAGAGAATACCCGGTTTGGGAAAATCTGGTACCTCCCGAATATGTGCTTTATAGTCCATGGAGAAACTGCTCAATCTACGTGATTACCATGATCTCTTAATTGTAGGGGATCAGGCTCCCCAATCCTCAACTTCCTTATCCTTTACAGCGAAGAACGTATGATTTTAAACCCTTCAGTTTGCCTGTTTGGCTCTTTCCAGTCAACCATAATTTGAAGAACTTGCGAGAGAGGGGGACCTTGGTTCATCGCTTGAAGGAATGTGTCAATTGATCGTTTAGGCCCTTGAATTTCCAATTCAA
>JAOUGQ010000018.1 GCA_029865515.1 Nitrospirota bacterium | reverse complement strand
CTGTCACGGTGAGGTAGTTGTTCAGAGCATGTGCGGCAAAATGGACTGCACTCTCACTTACCGGCGGCAACTTCTCCAGTTCCGATAAGACTGCCTCCAATTCCGACTGGGCTCTGAGAATGCCCGACACAATCTGATTTTTATCCTCCTGCATGAGCCGTCCTCCGTGTGATAAACATCGTGATCTTCACGATGTTCGTAAAGGCCCAACCCTCATTAGACCGATCCACATATTCTGCGGAGTTTATTGCTTCTGCCCAAATAGCACGTCCCTAGATTCCATCAGGTGCTTAGAGCCTGAGGATGCTTCCCCTATTCCCTCCTCCTACCCGCGTCAGAATACACCCCTGCCGAACAGTCCGGTAAATTCTTCGTCAATGACTGAGATAAGTCAAGAAAAATCGATTCCTGCCAACCGCCCGCAGGAATGACTGAGTTGGAGGAATGCCTACCAGAGACATGCAGGGGTGACGAAATCCAAGAAGATGGACTCCTACCAATTACCTTGAAGAATGACGAAACGTCTTTTTCAGTAGCACCGTGGTGAGTTCATAAATTTCAGGGTCTTCACTGGTCCTGGGGCCGGCAATATTGAGGACTGAGGGCCTGATGTCTTGTAACCACTGAAGCAATCGCTGGAAGGCAAGATCCAACGATGCCCGCTCAAGGTCAACATGGAGAACGGGCTTGTCGAGACGGGCCGCCACTTGAAGGGTGAACGCTGAGCCTCCGGTCGGTGTCCCTCTCGTGACCAGGAGCGTGCCGTCAGAATCCCGAACATTGAGTTCAGTTCGTTCTCCGGAATCGTCAGATTCTGTTTCGCTGAGTTTTGGATATTTCGGGGGAATGACACCGTCTTCCGCGATTCGACCTTTGGGCACCCACCCGCCGCAATCAATGCCCACCTGCAAGGCGAAATCAAGGGCACCCCGATCAACGCCCGTTTGCCCACCCGAGATGATTCGCTTGACCATGCGAATGGGAACCTGTTGCGGGAAATCTTGCACGTTTACATTGAGTGGCCGGATCGGGCAGGTATGAGGATACCGTCATCACCGCCCAGCATCTCCCCTTGTCCAGTGAGAAACCAATGCCCAACCAGCGCGGCAGTCACCGCGTCCAGTTCATCGCTGGTCATCTTCCTCGTCAATCCCCTGAGGCCAAGCTTTTTGAGACCACGCAACAGTCCCCCAAGATCATGATGTTGCCGGGGAATGCCCCAGATATCCTGCGCAGCACCGGGGTAACACTCGACCGCCCGATACCCTAGCTTCTCTACCTGCTCTTTGAGCGCCAACCCGCGTTCCGTCAATATGCGCATGGGACCCAGGGTGATAGGGAAAAATCTAATCTTCCGGCGCTGCAATTCACGATCGCATTCACGAAGATGCTCACCTGAGCGCTCGTGGATGGTCTTGCGTCCGTTTGGCAGACTCAGCGGGGCATCAATCGGCACTACGTCGGGTCGTGCCTTGTGAATCGATTCCAGAATTTCCTCATCGGTGAATGCAATACGGGTCTGTGCCTTCATCCTCCGCAGAACACAGATACCGGTAGGACGGCGCGGAGAACCCGCCAGGTCAACACCGACGACCACAGGCTGAGTTTGAAGTGCCATGACGGCTTTCTTGTCAACCTGCATCCGGCAGGAAGCGTGAACGGTATGTGTATCCAATCGCGGTTCCGCTGGAAGCGTCGTTAGGCCACAATGACGCCCCGATCGCAATGCAATCCACGCTCCGTCACCTCTAATACGTTTAGCTCCTCTCCCATCATCGACTTGACGGGGTATTGCCAAAACGCACCCGCCTCACCGCTATCGGTTTCCGTCGTCACTTTTCAACCTCTCTTATTTTCTCTTTAACCGCTACAAGCAAGTGCCCTGAAGGACCGCACATCGGGTTACCTTCTAACAAATCGAGCGTGAGCCCTCCTCGCTTCTCACTCGAAACGGGATGAATACCAGTCATTCGTTCACTCCCAACGGATGCAGCCATAACTTACCTGATATCAGGAGGCGTAGGAGGCACAGGAACCGCTATCGGATCGATCGTGATCTTTTCAAGAAACGGGATCTCTTTCTCTATAAGGGCAGCTGCTGTTTTCCGAAATTCCTGCAATTCACTCAGGTATTGTGCGTCAGTCACGGCACCATTCAGATACAAATTGCACAACGCAAAAGATCCGTCACGATAGAACTGAACTCCCTGTGATCGCTTAAACAATTGCTTCAGCGCAACAGCCAACCCGGCTTTAGCTTCCGCGCTGAGGGGCGCCATTCCCTGAATCGGAGTGGTTAATGCAGCCGCAAACGTGGAACCGAACTGGGCTCCAGCATCAGCCGGGGCCTCTGCACACAGCTTCGCCTTCTCATCCAGCCTCACGTACACAACCCGATAATCCGGGGCAGTGGCTAAAGTGCCCACCGTCTCTCTTCCAAACACTCCCACCTTATCTTCAATGACCGGTGGTCTAGGCGTGAAATACGAGGCGCAGCCAGAAAGTAAGAGTACCAACAGTGCCGAGATGACATAATGCATAATTTCCTCCTTGTGAAATGCCCACCCAAGTCCCTTAATCCGCATTCCAGATAATGGTGGTTCTTTCAGGAACGTTTTCGTCTCGTGCAACGCCGGGGGTCTGTTTAATGGCCACATCCAGCTGCGAGATGAACGGACAAGGTCATCTGCATCCAAAGGGCAACTGGTTAAGGAAAATTGACGATTGCCTCTATTAACATTTCCTGCTTCTTCCTTCTTTTCACGTCCGGGTCTTCCACTGATTCAACTGATTCGATGAAAGAAACATATGAAGCCGGAAACTGTAAATACTTTGCACCCAGGACAACCAGGTTCTTATACCAATGATAGGGCTTCAAGTTATCAACGATATAGGCATCTTGAGCAATATACGTGAAACATGTGTATGCATTCCCTTGATGGTGCAAAATAACTTGAGTATCACTGTAGCCATACCCTTTCCCTTCGAAGCTGTCTAACACCCTTTTATCCGTTGGGTTCAGGCTATATATGGCACCATGGACGAGATCAGATTCCGACCCGGTTGGGAGCAAGTTGCATTTACTCGATCCGTCATGACTTTTCTTATGAAAGGTGAGACGGTGTTTGCTCAGTTCAATGCCCCCTACCAACTTTGCGGAAGACACACGTTCCAATAACCGACAAGGGTGAAGGTTGGAACCATAGGCAAAATAATAGATCATCCTTCATTCTTTCTCTTCTGCGAACAGCATTCGTGGCTGAAGGACAGACCGCAGTCGCGTCAACTCAAGATACACATTCGAGAGTGAATAGATTTTCGCTCACGCCAGGCGGGAATGACAAATCGGAATAAATATCCCAGGGACATGCAGCTATGAAAACCTATGAGAAGATGGATTCGCGATGACTGATGCAGGAAATGATGAAGCTGTGGATACCGTGAGTGTATAGGGCTTTTGGCTCAAGGACCGGCAGGGTTCTGATTTGATACGTTGCGTGACCTATGGAAATTGGCATCGTCGGTCTCCCCAATGTCGGCAAATCCACCATTTTTAACGCGCTGACCTCCGGCAGCGCGGCGGCATCGAACTATCCTTTCACGACGATTGAGCCGAACGTCGGCGTCGTCGCCGTTCCTGATCGGCGTCTGGCCCGGCTGACGGAGCTGTTCAAGCCCAAGAAGACCATTCCCGCCTCCTGCCGGTTCGTCGATATCGCCGGCCTGGTCAAAGGTGCGTCGCAAGGCGAAGGGCTTGGCAATAAGTTTCTCGCGAATATTCGGGAAGTCGATGCGATTCTCCACATGGTGCGTCTCTTCCAGGATCCCGATGTGGTGCACACCATGGGCGGCGTAGACCACCGGCGTGATATCGAGGTCATTGAGACCGAATTAATGCTGGCCGACCTCGACAGCCTCACCAAACAATACGACAAGGTGACAAGCAAGGCGAAGTCCGGGGACAAGGCGTCGAAAGAGGCGCTCGTGGTGCTCGACATTCTCAAGAGCGGCCTCGAAGCTGGCAAGCCCGCACGGGCGCTGGGTCTCGAGCCGGAGGTGCTCAAGGATTTCTTCCTCCTCAGCGCTCAGCCCGTGCTCTATGTCGGCAACACCGATGAGAATCCCGACCCGGCCATCATCGCCGACTTTCAGGCCTTCGCGAAGGAGCGCGGGTCGGAGTCAGTCGTGATTTGCGGAAAACTCGAAAGCGAAATTGCCCAACTGTCCGGCGAAGACCGCGAAATGTTCATGCAAGACTTAGGCATGGAGCAAAGCGGCCTGGAAAAGGTCATCATCGCTGCCTATCAGACACTCGGGCTGTGCTCCTACTTTACCTGCGGCGAGCAGGAGGTTCGGGCCTGGACCATTCCCATCGGCGCCAAGGCCCCTCAGGCCGCAGGAGTCATCCACACTGACTTCGAGAAGGGGTTTATCAAAGCCGATATTTACAGTTTTGCTGACATCGACAAGTATAAGACCGAAGCCGCACTGCGCGAAAAAGGCCTGATCCGCTCCGAAGGCAAAGACTACGTCGTCAAAGACGGCGACGTCTGCCACTTCAAGTTCAACGTCTGAGTCGTTTTTTTACGTCGCCACCCTTATTTCCCCCACGGTGGCACGCCAATCTCAACTTATCTCGCGTTCTCTCTTCCCTTCTCTCTTCCCAATACCCCGGCGTGTTTGAGGTATCGGGTGGATGATGCTGTGGCTCATTGGTTGCTATGATGGCTATGTCCCCGACAACTTTAATGTGACGCGCTCCTCTATCGCCGGGTGATGACACGATAGTCTGCGAAAGGACTTTGAGAGTGAAGACCAAGCAGTGGCGGCTGTCTGCTCTTGTGTTGGGGATCGTGGTGTGGATAACCCTTCCCCTCACAGCGTGCGAACAATTTGAGCAACGGGATAAGCGGTTTTATTACCGTGCCCTCTGGAACTTCTCGCTGCGGGACAACCTCAAGGAACTCGATATAGATTTTAACGGCATCGACTTCGGGCATTCCAATCTTTACGAAAGCCTTCTCCTAACGGGTGCGAACAACGTGTCGACGATCGAAGATAAGGCACGCAAGGAGACCCTTAGGTTCATTGCGTCCCGTCCCATCCTTCCGCCCAATGAAGAAGCCATTGCTCCGACCTACATGAAGTTGGCCTGGCGGGCGCAAAACACGTTCGACGAGGCCCATGCACTCCATCGCTCGACTTATGATATTTATGTGTCGGATCTCTCGCCGGCAGAGAAGGACCGGGCCATTCTCAACGTCCTGGCCTATTATCAAGACAGTCCCTACGCCATGACCCCTCAACGCCTCGATCACCAACGGTTGGATCGCTTCCCCTATTCCAAGACATTCCGGGAAACGTTCCCGCTTTTCAATGCCACGATCTGGGCCTATCACTATCTCCAAGTGGCCGTCTATGATCCGCTGAGTGCGGCGCCCGATCTCCCGGCCAAGCAACAGGCCGTCCAACCAATCCTGAACACCTACCACCACTATCTGGAACACCCGCCGGTTCAGTGGACCTTCATGCCGCTGGTCGCCGAGTATAGTCCGCGCTTTGCAGAACAGTATCCGGCCATTGCAAATATTTTCGATAATCTCCACATGTTGCACGACACGATCAGTGACATTCTCGCCAGTGATCAGCTACCGACATGGGACGCGAAACGTAAGGAAATCTACCGGGTGCTCGACAGCTATTACCTGGCGAGCGCCGATGCGACCAATCCAATGGTTCTTCATGAATCACCGTTTCCGCACAGTCAACATTGAGGCATGCCACGTATGAAACTGATGATTTCCCTCGCACTCGTGTTGCTGATTTTTTGGCCACTGTCAGCCCGGGCACTCGACCATGACAATCTCGACCCGAACCGGCCGATTCAGATGGAGGACGCCTATGCCATTCCCCAGGGAGAGATCGGACTCGAAAGCGGGGTGCGTGTCAACGACCGACGAAAAGGCAAAACCCAGTTTATTTTTCAGCCGCAGATCATCTACGGCGCCTTCCGGAACACGCAGATCGAAATTCAGAGCGATATTTTTACCGAGCCACACACGGTGAGGGGCTCGAATAAATCCGGCGATCTTCATCTGGGCGTCCTTTACAACTTCAACACCGAAACGCTGACTCTCCCTGCGTTCGCCGTGCGTCTCGAAGCGGATTTTCCAACCGGTGTGCGATCGAAAGGCGTTGATACGCAGATGACCGGAATTCTCACCCGGTCATTCGGGCGACTCCGCTTCCACGTCAACGCCGGCTATACCGTGCTGGGCTCTCCCCAGGACCGTGAACGGGACGGGACCTATCGCCTGGTGGCGGCCGTTAGCTATCCGATTGGCTATCCGCACCGCTTTCGCGAGACGCTCATCGTCGATGTCTATACCCGTCAATCCGATCTCGTGCACCAGCGCAACAATACCGGGATAGAAATCGGGGTACGGCATCAACTGAGTTCCCGCATCGTGTTGGATGGAGGATTGGGAACAGAGTTTGTGGGACCGTCCGATCGGTCGGTTATCACTGGGACAGTTGGCTTATCCGTCGGGTTTTGACACCATCTTTTCTTTCGCAGCATTTCCTCCAATACTCGCCCTGGCAGGCAGCGGGCCTTGGTTCCGTTGCCTCATTCCATCCAAACCGAGCGGCCAGATTCCGCAAACCCCCTAGACCGCCCCACCCCAACTCCGTATGTCGCCCTCCCCCATTCTGCAAGAACCGAGATGTTTCGTTTTGCCAACAAAGACCTATCTTTTGCTCTCCCCCTTGCCATCTCCTGAAAAGATGAAAAAATCTTCATATTGGCTTCATGGCCCCTTCATCCGGACCTCGTATGCTCTCTTTATGGACAGATGGTTGATTCATCAATGTTTCACTAAGGAGGTTCTATCATGGAGCGTTTCATCACAGCCGGGTTTTTAGGTGCCATCGCGCTGGTGCTCACCTCATTCGGAATGGCTATGAGTCATGATGGCAAAGAAAAAGTTGACGTGGCCAATTTGGCAACGTCGGTCACCATGGAAGAGGCCATCAAAACCGCAACCTCTCAATTTCCAGGGAAGGTCCTGGAAGCCGAACTGGAAAGTGAAGACGGGAAGGCGGTCTATGAGGTCGAAATCGTCAATGCCTCGGGTGAAACCCGGGAATTCGAGATTGACGCCCAATCCGGAAAAATCCTGAGTTCTGAACTAGAGGACCAGGATGAGCACGAAAAGGAAGCGTCTGACAAGGATTCTGAAAAATCCTAAGAGACCCGGAGGCCCCATGCGCCAAGATGTGTGGGGCCTCTTCTTACTTTTTTCAAGACTGACGACACACAGGAGGAATTATGTTGGATCTGCTGCCCCTACATCCCATGTTAGTCCATTTCCCCATCGCTTTACTCTTCACCAGTGTGCTATTTGATGCCGCAGGAGCCTGGTTCAAACGGGACAGTTTCCGTGAGGGGGCGTTATGGCTGCTCATCCTCGGTCTTCTCGGAGGGGTGGCCGCCGCCATTGCCGGCGACTGGGCGGAAGAAGCTGCTGAAAAGGCCGGGATTGCTGAATCGATGATTGAGACACACGAGACGCTCGCCTTCATCACCTTGGGAATTTTCGGAGTGCTCCTCTTGGGTCGTCTGATAATACGGAACCAATTTACGCAGAAGGCACTGGTCCCGTATTTTTTGATTGCAGCGATTGGATTAGGCACACTAAGCGCCACAGGGCACTATGGCGGAGACCTGGTCTATGAGCAGGGAGCGGGAGTTGCCATCACTCACAAAGCCGGGCTCAATGTGGCAACGGAGCACATCCGGCCATAACAGTCCAAATTCTCAGCGTGGGACCGATGCGTATTCTTTTAGTCGAAGATGATTCAAGTGTTTCGGGGTTTATTGTGAAAGGCTTACGCGAGGAACGGTATGCTGTCGATCTTGCCACGGACGGGGAGATGGGGTTGGCCATGGCGGAGACCACACCCTATGACGTGATCATTCTGGATATCATGTTACCCAAGCTGAACGGGTTTGACGTCTGCCGCCGGCTTCGGGCGCAACGACAGACGACGCCCATTCTTCTGTTAACGGCACGAGAGGCGGTTGAAGATCGAGTTACCGGTCTTGATACCGGGGCGGATGATTATTTGACGAAACCGTTTGCCTTTGCCGAATTACTTGCACGCATTAGAGCGCTTCTCCGGCGAGGCAGTGCCCAGCCTACCCCTCACCTCAAGATCGCTGATCTGGAGCTGGATCCGGTTTCCCACCGCGTCTGGAGGGCGGGCCAGCCCATTGCCATGACCAACAAAGAATATTCGCTTCTGGAGTATCTCATGAGAAATACGGGACGGGTATTAACCCGGACGGCCATTACCGAACATGTGTGGGATATTCATTATGAGTCGGTCACTAACATTGTGGATGTGCACATTAAAACTTTGCGCAGCAAAATGGATAGGGACTTTTCTCCGCAGCTTATCCATACCGTGCGCGGGGTCGGCTATGTCCTGAAGATCCCGGAGGCCTAACGCATGCAGGCCTTTCGTGCTCGTATACGTCGTGTCGCCCTCACCTTTATCGTGCTCCTCTTATGCCTCTTCAGCCTGCTCCTGTACCTGGGACTTTCGACAATTTTGCATCACCATATTGATGAAGAACTGGTGATGCTCGCCCAGGAGGAAAGTCAGCGCGTGGAACTCGCGACCGGTCATGTTCATGTGGCTCCCCACCGAAAAGCTGAAAATGAGCATGAGGACGGATTTGAAAAATTTGATGACGAAGAGGAGTTACAACAGGCCATCCGCTACAGTGCCATCCTGGATGCCACCGGCCATATTCTCTGGAGTGGCCAGAGCACAGAGACCCGGCTTCCAGTGGCTTCTCAGATCATCACTCAAGTCCTCAAAGGAGAAACCGTCTTTGAAACCCTTGACGATCCGGGCCATCCACACATTCGCCGCATCTCGATTCCTCTTGCCATAGAAGATCACGGACGATTTATTTTGCAAACGGAAAAATCTTTGCAATATATTCAGGAAACCCTTCAGTGGCTGGCATGGCTGCTCTGTGGCGCCTCTGCTGTTTTGCTCCTGTTTGCCTGGTGGGGAAGCGGGCGGCTGGCAGGTGAAGCCCTGGCACCCGTGGAAGCCTTGAGCCAGACGGCGGAAACTATTTCGGGCCAGACCCTGTCCACCCGCCTGACGCTCACCGCCCCTTATGCGGAATTTCAACGCCTCGCCCGGACCTTTAACAGCATGTTGGACCGCTTGCAACAGGTCTTCGAAGGACAACGCCGCTTTGTGGCCGATGCGGCTCATGAACTGAAAACCCCGTTAACGGCGATGAAAGGCAATTTCGAGGTCAGCTTGCAACGGACACGATCGGCAGAGGAGTATCGGGAAACCATTATCTCCAACCTAACTGAAGTCGATCGACTTACGGCCATGACCAAATCCCTCCTCACCCTGGCACAATTCGCCGGCGATCGTCCGCCCCTCGTGCTGCAAACCCTTGACCTCCTCCCTCTTGTCCAGGAAGTGGTGAGCGAGTTATCGGTGCTCGCTCAGGAAGGCGGTATTCACCTGAAGGTTGAGTGTCAACCCGTTCCTCCTCTGATGGGAGACGCCTCACAGCTCAAACAAGCGCTCATCAATCTTTTGGATAATGCACTCAGGCATACGCCCTCAGGCGGAACGATCACCGTTCGTGCCGGCTTCCATGACACGTCGATCCGATTATCCGTGGAGGACACAGGACCGGGAATTGACTCCCGACATCTGCCTCACCTCTTTGAGCGATTTTATCGAGTCGACCAGGCACGGGATCGGCAATCAGGAGGGACAGGACTGGGACTGGCGATCGTCAAGGAGATTGTGGAAGCCCACGGAGGGCATATTGAGGCACACAGTCAAGTAGGAAAAGGCACAACATTTACGATCACGTTCCCGACCGGGGCGAAGCATCGTTAACATGAGCGCCATGATAGTATTTTGTCTTAAGAGATCTTTTGTCCAAAAGGGCCATTCATGAAGAATCCGAATCACACTCACTGGCGATGGTTCCCTGTTCTCTGTCTGATCGGTCTTTTCCTGACAGGATGCTCCGACTCACAGCCACCAGCGGCGACTCCACCCGACAAGGACGTGGCCGCTCAAGCGGCCGCCCCCGGACAAACGTTTCACGTTGATCAGGTCCCCGAGCAAGCCCGTCAACGCATTCGCATTGAAGAAGTCAAAGAACGCCTGACCCCGCATTCGGTCTCGGCCCCGGGCAACGTTGCGCTGGATCTCGCGCAAGTGGCGAAAGTGTCGTCCCGCATCCCCGGTCAAGTGGACAAGATTATGGTGCAATTAGGGAATCGGGTTAAAAAAAATCAACCGCTTGCCGCCGTGGAAAGCATGCGACTGGATGAGTTGGTGCAGGAATACCTGGTTGCCAAATCCAAATTGGATGTCGCGAATAGCAATTTCACACGGACCAAACAATTGCTGGCTGAGAATATTATCTCCCAACGCCGGTTTTTGGAGGACCGCGGGCAGCAGATTGAAGCCAAGGCCGTTTACCAACACGTGCGAGAAAAACTCCTGAACATGGGACTCAGCGAAGCAGAACTCCAGCAGCTGGAGCATGGTAGCCATCTGGAGGGGCACAAATACCTGCTCCGGGCTCCACTCAGTGGAACCGTCGTGAGTCAAAATATCGTGCTTGGCCAGGGCGTGGCGGCGGGAGACGAGTTATTTGAAATTGTGGATACTAGTCGCGTGTGGGTGTTTGCCAATTTACCGATTGAACAAGCCCGTCGATTCCAGGAAGGCGATGAAGGCCAGGTTCTTCCCCGTGGTGGAGAGCCCATCACCGCCCGCCTCACCTATATCGCCCCGGTTGCCGATGCCACCACCCGGACGATCCGCGTGCGATTCGACGTTGCCAACCCAAAGGGCCGCCTCAAACCCAATGAATATGTGGAAGTGAGATTGATCGATCAACAACAGGCGGTCTTATCCATTCCACTGTCAGCCTTGACGATGTTGGATGGCGTGCGCGGCGTGTTCGTTCAGCGGGACACCGGATACGATTTCGTGTTTGTCGAAACAGGGCAGGAAGGCGGCGGGCTTGTGGAAGTTAAGCAAGGATTGAAGTTAGGAGAGCGGGTGGTGACCGAAGGCGTCTTCGACCTGAAGAATGCCATTATGAAAACCTCCATTCAGGGGGAATGAGACGTGAAAAGAAAAAAGTTAGTTGTGAGGAGCATCCCCTGAACATTTTGCTTTTCCCTTTTCACGCTAGTGAGTCCTGTTAATGGAACGCCTTCTCACCCTTTCGCTCCGATATCGGTTTTTTACCTTCGTCGCCCTGCTCCTGGTGACCGCCTCCGGATTATGGTCGTTGAATAACCTCACCATCGACGCGGTCCCCGACCTCACCCCCGTCCAGGTCCAGATCCTCACCCGTTCCCCGGCACTTGGTCCGATTGAGGTGGAACAATTCGTCACCTTTCCCATTGAAACCGCACTCAGTGGCATACCGGGATTACAGGAAGTTCGTTCGGTCTCACGCTATGGCTTATCAGCCGTGACCGCCATCTTTGAGGAACACCTCGATCTGTATTTTGTCCGGCAACTGGTTAACGAGCGACTGACCTTAGCGACCGAACGCATTCCCGCCGCCTATGGACGGCCTGTGATGGGCCCCTTATCAACAGGCCTGGGAGAGGTCTACCAATTCACGCTCAAAGGACAAGGGCGCAGCCCCATGTACTTGAGAACCCTCCTTGAATGGGATATTGCCAGGCGGATTCGCGCCGTTCCCGGTGTGGTAGAAGTGAATATCTGGGGCGGGGAGACCAAGCAATTTCAAGTGGTCGTCGACCCCAGCAAACTCCTGGCCTTTAATCTCACCCTGAAAGCCGTATTTGATGCCCTCGCACACAACAACGTTCTCGCCGGCGGGGGGTACATTGAACATGAGCGGGAACAATATCTCATCAAAGGGGAAGCCATGGCTTCGACGACGACGGATTTAGGGCAAATCGTCATTAGTCATGGGCCGGGTGGCGTACCCATTTTTGTCAGGGATGTCGGAGAGGTCAAGGAAGGCGCCGCCCTGCGGATGGGTGCCGCCACGCGAATGGGAGAGGGAGAAACGGTCATCGGGATGGTTCAAATGCTGGCAGGCGCCAATGCCCAGCAGGTGGTCGAGCGCGTGAAGGAACGGGTCCAGGAGATTCAAGCCACCCTTCCACCGGGTGTCGTGATTGAACCCTATTATGATCGTACCCTCTTCGTCTCAAAAGTCATCAAAACCGTCAGAAATAATTTACTCGAAGGGGGCCTGCTGGTCATCGCCATTCTCTTTTCCTTTTTAGGCGACTTTCGGGCTGGATTTATTGTGGCGTTGGCCATTCCCCTCTCCATGCTCATGGCCTTCACCGGCATGTATCAAGCCGGGCTCTCCGGCAATCTCATGAGCCTGGGGGCCATTGATTTTGGCCTGCTTGTGGATGGCTCGGTCGTCATGATTGATAACATCCTGCGACGGCTCGGGAATGTCACCGGCCAGTCGAGGGAAGAGAAGCTGGAGACGATTCAAGAAGCCGCACGGGAAGTGTTGAGGCCCATTGTATTTGCGGTCGGCATTATCATCATCGTGTATCTTCCCATTTTGTCTTTACTCGGGTTAGAAGGCAAAATGTTCCGGCCGATGGCCATGACGGTCATTTTTGCCTTGGCGGGATCACTGCTCTTTGCTGTGGGAGGAGTTCCGGTTCTGGCCTATTGGTTTGCCCGCGCAAGACCGAACCATGAAGAAACCTGGCTCATCCGGTATTTGCGGCGGCTCTATCACCCCTGGTTAACCTTGTCCTTGAACCGGCCGGCTATGGTGGTAATCCCCGGGGTCGTGCTGTTTGTCCTCAGTCTTTTGATCGGCTCACGATTAGGAATCGAGTTTGTTCCTCGATTAGAGGAAGGCGATATGGCCATTCAGGTGTGGCGACTCCCAAGCGTCTCCCTGACCGAATCTGTGGAAACGGCCTTGGGCGTGGAACGGGCGTTGCGCCAATTTCCTGAAGTCGTCCAGGTCGTGACCAGAACGGGAAGTCCGGAAGTGGCGACGGACGTGATGGGCATTGATATGTCGGATGTCTTTGTCATTTTGAAGCCTCGAAACGAATGGACCACGACCACCTCGAAAGAGACGCTTATCGAAAAATTCAAAGCTGCGGTTCTTGAAGCAGTTCCCGGTGTGGGGCTCAGTTTCACCCAGCCGATTGAGATGCGATTCAATGAACTCATAGCCGGGACCCGATCCGATCTGGCGATCAAAATTTTCGGGGAGGATCTTGAGGTCTTACGCCATCAGGGAGACTTAGTGGCACGCACGCTCGAACAGGTGCCCGGGGCAGCAGATATCAAAGTGGAACAAGTCACCGGAGTCCCCAGGATTCGGGTGATCGTGGACCGGGATCAAATCGGGCGATACGGTCTAAGTGCCAAAGACGTGTTGGGCATCCTCGAATCCGCAAGAATAGGACAAACGGTTGGGACCGTGTTCCAGGGACAACGCCGCTTTGACCTGATTGTCCGCCTGTCCGACGACGCCTCGGCCGGGCCGGTGGCTCTTGGCAATATCCTGATTCCCACCGCGCATGGTGAACTGGTTCCATTATCCCGCGTCGCCACCATTGAAGTGGATGAAGGTCCCGCGCAAGTCAGTCGACAAAATATTCAACGCCGTCTGGTGGTTGAAGCCAATATCCGTGGCCGGGATCTCGGCTCCTTTGTTGTCGAAGCCCAACAGGTTCTCCGGGACCACGTCACACTCCCCCAGGGATACTACCTGGAGTGGGGCGGACAATTTAAACATTTAGAAGAAGCCTCACGACGACTGGCCGTCGTGGTGCCAATTACGTTGCTTCTCATCATCGCTATTCTCTCTGTGATTTTTGGTGCCATTCGTCCAGCCTTGTTGATCTTTTTGAATGTGCCACTGGCCTTATCAGGGGGGATTTTCGCCCTCTGGATGCGAGGCTTGCCGTTGAGTATCTCAGCGGTAATCGGCTGCGTTGCTCTCTTCGGGATCGCCGTCTTAAACGGCGTGGTCCTAGTGAGCCGCATCCAGGGATTGGAAACCGAAGGGCTTCCAACCCGGGAAGCCGTCGCACAGGGAGCCATGGACCGCCTTCGCCCCGTCTTGATGACTGCCCTCGTCGCCAGTCTCGGGTTTTTGCCTATGGCCGTCGCGACCAGTATGGGAGCGGAAGTCCAACGGCCTCTGGCCACCGTCGTGATTGGCGGATTGATCACATCCACGGCTTTGACCCTATTAATTATTCCAGCGCTGTACGAAACCCTTTGCCGTTCGAGAAAACAACCAGCAATTCCCCATGAGCCTCCCACAAACACCGCTTCGAGCGGGGGATAATGGGGTCGTCACAAGAAGGGAACGTTTCATGTGGTGTAAACCGATCATGTTGCTCATCATCCTTTGTGGTCTCACCTGGCATTCTGCGTTGGCAGCTGACGTGGCAATCCCACAGCCCGCTGTCCCGACCTTTAGTCTTCAAGACATTCTGTCCATGGCCTTAGAGAAGAATCCTCTCGTGACCGAAAGTGAGGGAATCATCGAACAAAAGGAAGGCAACAAACTCTCCGCCTCCGCCTATCCCAATCCCACCCTTTCTTTTCAGAGTGGGCGAGGAACCGTAAAGGATCCTTCCGGGATCACTCTCACTGAACGGTATGTCACCCTCAGCCAGCCATTGGAATGGCCGGGGAAACGAGCGGCTCGCGCACAGGCGGCGCAAGCGGGAGTGGAGGGCGCCGTGGCATCCAGAGAAGAAGCCAAACTGAATTTGATCGCCGCCACCAAACTGGCTTTCTATGACCTCTTACTCGCCCAACGCCAAACGGAAATGGCCATACATAATGTTCAGACCATGGAAGAAGTCCGGGAGGCCGTCATCCGTCGCGTCGACGCTGGCGAAGCACCCCCGTTTGAAGCCGTGAAAGTCAAGGTGGAAGACATGAAGGTTCAAAAAGAAGTCGCCCGGGCCAAGGGTGTCGTCCAATCATTCCAAGCCTCGCTCAATAGCCTCACCGCTGGAGCGTTGGGTCAGGAATTTTCCATTCAAGGCGGCTTTGCGGCCTGGCCTGGAGACTTGCACCTCCCGGCACTCTCGGAACAGGCCCTGGCTCAGCATCCTGTGATCATGAAATGGAAAAAACAGGTGGAAGAAGCTCAACAAATGCATCGTCAGGAGCAGCAGGCTCGCATCCCGAATGTAACGCTTATGGGAAGCTACCAACGGGACGCCGGTCGGGAAGCCTATGTGGGGGCGATTTCAATTCCATTTCCGGTGTGGGATCAACGCCAGGGTGATATTGCGCAAGCCAAGGGGGCCTTGCGACAACGGGAAGCGATGCTTCTTCGGGCCAAGCATGAACTTCTCAAGGGTATCACCCAGCAGATCCAGCTTTCCCAAGCCGCTGCCGCCCAAATTGCGACGTATGAAAAAGGGTTGCTCAAGCAAGCGCAAGAAGCGCTACGGATCGCCCAGGTCAGCTTTAAATTCGGGGAAGCCAGTCTGCTGGACGTGTTGGACGCACAACGGGTCTTACGGCAAACTCAATTGGACTATGCTCAAGCCAAATACGATCTCTCCGTGGCGCTGACCGAACTTGAACGCGTCACTGGCGGCATTTCACAACCCTGATGGAATTATTTCTCATGGCCCTCCCGACATGGCGAATGGATCAATCAATCAATGAGAAAGTTGAAAATACCGAAGGAAGAGAACGGGTTAACACCTTCCTTCCCTACCAGAAAACATATCCAAATCAGATCTTTCTTGACCTCTATTTGTTCACCACTATCTTTTGTTTCAAATGTGTGCTACTCTTTTTTTATCTCATCGCCCTGGGCTTAGCTTTGAGAGTTCAATCACTCAAGCCCGTAACCGGTGTTGTTTTGCCCGAGAGATTAACTCGGAAGTGTCTGACCTGAGTCGCATGAATGCAGCGTCCGTGGCCTACTCCTTCCCCTTTTACCCTTCTCGAGCCTAAGACAATATCATCTTTTCAAAAGGAGGAACCCCATGGGTTCAAAATTGTATGTAGGTGGGTTGCCGTATTCCGCGACTCAAGCAGAATTAACCGACTTGTTTTCGGCACACGGCACCGTCGAATCAGCTAACGTCATCAGCGACAAGTTCACCGGCCAATCGCGCGGGTTCGGATTTGTCGAGATGTCTTCCTCAGAGGAAGCGCAAGCGGCAATTGCAGCCCTGAACTCGACCGAGTTTGGTGGCCGCACATTGACGGTCAACGAGGCCAAACCGCAAGCTCCCCGCACCGGTGGTGGTGGTGGAGGTCGTGGTGGCTTTGGTGGCAGCGGCGGTGGCGGAGGAGATTTTGGAGGAAAGCGGCGCAGTCGCTTCTAAAGATAACTCTACACGTCTGATAAGAAAGGGAGAGGTCCACAAGGCCTCTCCCTTTTTTTATTCTCTTTCCTTATTTTCTGATATTCCCCGTTATGATCTGACCATGATGACGGCTGCCAGTAACACTCCCAACCCTAACAACAGGGTCAGTCGGCCCAGGAGTGGCGAGAATCGGAGAAGGAGGGTTTCTCCAATCGATAACTCAGAAGCACCCTTCTGTTTGAGAATTCGTACTTTTGGCCCGATGATTCGATCGTGAGCCAAAGATACCACCACTAACATCAACACCAGTGTTAATTTCGTCATAACGACAGGCGGCCAAGAGGAAAGCGGAGCGGAGAAATGGACAACATTGCCGAGAAGTACCGCCCCCGTCACTACAAGAAGAGACAAGGCGCCCCATACGAACGTTCTGAATCTACGGGCAAGATTCACAAATCCGCGTTGGGCTGACTGTGGGTCAGCGTCCTGTTTTAAAAGCGGAACTGCGACAAGCGAGAGAAACAACATGCCTCCCACCCAAAAGGTCGCCGCCACCAGATGGATCCAGACCAATATAATATGAAAGAGATCCACCTCCGAGATTGTAGCGAGAGGACTAGAAGGCATCCAGAGAAATTTCTCTCTCAGGAGAGAATTTTCTCAGCATGACGGTTGTCCGACTTACTTTTAGCTCCCTGAACTTTTAGATGGGAAAAACTGACTTCTTCTCTCTGCCTCCCCCATTGAAAAATGGGGGGAGGCAGATAATTGTATACTTTCAACAAACGTGGACACTAACAAAGTTAAAAGGCAATCCCGAGGTACGCTCCGGCGGTACCGAAATTATTGGTGGTATCTGTCTGACCGGTTGCCAAATGAAACCGCCCATCGACGCCCAAATGCAGCGCCTTCCAGACACGGACCTGTGCACCCAACGCGAATTGCACCCCAATATCTAAAACGGTCGTATCATTCGAGGGAGGACTGATGACATGGAAATCTAGACCAACCGGGATGATCCAGGGACGAAAACGGCTTCCTTCCATGAACATAAGTTTTGGTGCCACATTGACCGTTAGCATGGTAATTTGGACTTTTTTGTTCGTTTCCACCGTGCAACCGGAAGAAGGAATGGCAGCGCCGCAGGTACTGGGGACAGCTTGCGTCACTTTTTCAGAATTAAACCGTTTAAATTCAACCCCGATTTCCCCCAACACCCACGTTCCAGGCAATAAGTCCCACACATTGCGGGTGAGCATTAAATCCAAACCAGCCCCAACATAATATCCCGTATTATTATCATTTGACCCGCTAAACCCATAGACATCCGTAAACACCTCATTGGAACGATCATTCGTTAAATTCGCCCATCCTCCACGGAAAAACACCATGTTTCCCGTTTCCTGAACTGCCCCCGGGGAAACGGAAAGGGTTTTTTGCTCTAAACGCTCTAAGCGTTCCTCGACCGTTAACGCTTGTACCACTTGGCTAAAACTGACCGCTGGCGCTCCCCACATGACACACAAGGTGAGCGCTCCCAAACCCACAATTTTTTTCACGGACCGGCCTCTCTCCATCATGCCACCTCCTCAATTTTGTTAGAACTTCTGCATCCATTCCGTTATGAACGTATCCTCAAATTTCGATTTTCCACATCCCACCTCATCCCCGCGTTCAGACAGGAATACGCTAAACCTGCTGTATGGTATAGGAATTACGAAGAATGATCATTATTAAAAGACAATGGCTAATCAGATTGTTATCAATCTTTTCGATAGGCCTAATGGCCTAAAATTGGAGAGAGCACATATAGGGTAAAGGGGGGATTAATTCGTGAGGAAGGCGGTTTGCAACTAGCAAGGGGATGTGCCGGCAATTTTTGTTAAGCGACCAGCATTCAGAATCATCAGCTCTCGCCCGTGCACAGTGATAAGCCTGGCTTCCTGAAAATCATGAAGAAGCCGGACAACGGTCTCCACAGTCACAGCCGCCATTTGGGCAAGATCTTCCCGTTTGAGTTTGAGCGTAATTCTAACCCCAGCATCCTCCTGTTCCCCGAACCGATCGCTCAATTCCAACAAGAGTCTGGCCAATCGCTCCCGTGCCGGTGTGAAGGCAAATTGATCAGCCGCATTCAGCACGGCCGTCATTTCTTTACTGAGCACCTGAACCAGTTTGACCGCCAACTCCCCATGTTCTTTCAGAAACGAGAGAAAACTGGTTCGATCCAACAGACAAATTTGCGAAGGCTCTAAGACTTCACACGTCACCTGATGCACGGGTTGCTCTTGAAAAGCCTGTTTCTCCAGGAGTTGGCCGGAATCCAAAATGCTTACCAGCCGCTGCTGCCCTTTACGGTTAAGCCGGGTCAGCTTCACCCGCCCATGGCAGAGGATATAGAGGCCCAGGGCCACATGCCCTTCATAAAAAACATGTTGGCCTGCCTGATACATGGCCCGTCGTTTAATAAGCCCGAAGGGTTCTTCAACAGGAGGCACGATTTGACAAATATCGGACAATTCCCGGTTGGGGCAGGATTCACATTCAGGAATGGTTGGAGAAGAGGCTGCTTTCATCGCTCACTCTTATCAACTCAAAAGCTTGCGCACTATACCCGATTCGTGGGTCCTCAACCAATCCCCCCCCCGGTGGGATTATGTTTCTTTTGTGCCACCTGCAGCCCCATCCGGCCTTGTGAAAAACCATTTCCCGCCATTCATCTTCATGAAGCAGTTTAAAATTACTTCCAAGGCCTTTATAATCCGTGCACTTCCCTCTTCGTAGTTTGTGTGTGCTTATGCCAAATTCGCCTCAAGCAGATTCTCCTTTTCCATCATCTCCAGCCTTCCAACGAGCGGACTCCGACCCGGAGTTTTTGCAGCGGGACGAACTCCGGGCGGTCCGACTTCAATTGGAGTGGTTTAAGCCCGAACTGATCCAACAGGACGAGGGTATCGAATCCACCATTGTGGTGTTTGGGAGTGCCCGACTTCTGGAACCTGCAGACGCCAAAGCCAAACTCTTGATCGCAGAACAAGAACTCGCGGCCTCACCGCAGGATCCTGAAAAAAAACGGGCCGTCGCCATTGCCAGAAACCATGCGGCGCTTTCTCCATATTATGAGGAAGCCCGTGAATTTGGCCGCCTGGTTTCTTCCAGTTGTCAAATCGATGGGCGTTGTAAATTCGTCATCATCACCGGGGGAGGACCCGGCATTATGGAGGCGGCCAATCGAGGCGCCGCAGATGTCAACGCTAAATCCATCGGACTCAACATTGCGTTACCACATGAGCAGTTGCCGAATCCTTACATTACTCCCTCACTCTGTTTTCAATTCCGCTATTTTGCCCTTCGAAAAATGCATTTCCTCAATCGAGCAAAAGCCCTGGTGGTTTTTCCCGGAGGCTTTGGCACGATGGACGAATTGTTTGAAACACTGACTCTTCTTCAAACAGGAAAAGTCCAAGACGTGTCTGTCGTGCTCATCGGCCGGGCTTTTTGGGAGAATCTCATCAATTGGAAG
>JAOUGQ010000234.1 GCA_029865515.1 Nitrospirota bacterium | reverse complement strand
TCGAAAATCTCGGCAAATTCTTCGGCCAGAATGACGTTACTCGGAATTTCACACATGACATAGACTTCCAGGTCCTTGTCGCCGCGTTTCAGTCCGTGCCCGGCCATTTCCTCGAGAACCTTTTTCCCTTCCTCAACGGTCCGGCAAAACGGAATCATGAGTTTCACGTTCGTGAGGCCCATCTCCTCCCTGACCTTTTTCATGGCCTGACATTCCAGGGCAAAGCCTTCCCGGTAGCGGGGATTGTAGTAGCGGGATGCGCCACGAAATCCAAGCATGGGGTTCTCTTCGGTCGGTTCATACTCCTTCCCGCCGATTAAGTTTGCATATTCGTTCGACTTGAAGTCGCTCATTCGGACAATGACATCTTTGGGGTAGAAGGCTGCCCCGATCATGCCGACCCCTTGGGCGAGTTTGTCGACGAAGTACTGGGTTTTGTCGGGGTAAGCGGTGGTGAGCCGATCAATCTCAGCTTTCACGCCGGCATCCTTCAGGTGGTGATACTCCAGCAGGGCCAGGGGATGGATTTTAATAAAGGTGTTGATGATAAATTCTTCACGGGCCAGCCCGACGCCATTATTGGGAATACTTGAAAGGGCAAATGCCTCCTCGGGGTTTCCCACGTTCATCATGATTTTGGTGCGGGGGTGACCCAAATTTTTGAGGGAAACCCGTTCGACGTCAAACGCGAGCCGGCCTTCATAGACGAATCCGGTATCACCTTCCGCACAAGACACCGTCACCATTTGCTCGTCCTTGAGGGCTTCGGTTGCCCGCTCAGCACCGACGATCGCCGGAAGACCGAGTTCACGACTGACGATGGCCGCATGGCAGGTCCGCCCCCCACGATTGGTCACGATGGCGGAGGCTTTTTTCATGATCGGTTCCCAGTCCGGATCCGTTTTGTCCGTGACCAACACGTCTCCCTCTCGAAAGTCCTGAAGGTTCTGGACATGGGTAATCACGCGAACCGGGCCCTGCCCGATTTTCTCTCCCACGCTCCGGCCTTGAATGAGCACCCGACCGCGCTGTGTCAGGTGGTAGGTTTCCATCACATCGGGATCTTTTCTGGACTGAACGGTTTCGGGCCGGGCTTGGACAATGAACAGATCTCCCGTTTGCCCGTCCTTGGCCCATTCGATGTCCATGGGACAGGGCCGGCCTTTCTTCGCACTGTAATGGTCTTCAATAATGCAACCCCATCGGGCGAGTGTCAGAATTTCTTCATCGGTAATCGCGAAACGGCTTCGGTCATCAGGTGAGACCGGCACATTTTTGACCATCTTGCTTCCGCCGATATCGTAAATCAGTTTGAACTCCTTGCTTCCGGCAATCTTATGAAGAATCGGGCGAAAGCCCTGTTTGAGAGTGGGTTTGAAGACATAATACTCATCAGGGTTCACGGCGCCCTGAACGACGTTTTCCCCCAAGCCGTAAGAGGCGTTGATCAGCACGACATCGGGAAACCCTGTTTCCGTATCGATGGTGAAGAGGACGCCCGCTGAAGCCAGATCGGACCGCACCATGCGCTGCACGCCGATAGACAAAGCGATTTGGAAATGGTCAAACCCTTTGTCCACCCGGTAGGAAATAGCCCGATCGGTGAAGAGCGAGGCAAAACACCGCTTGCAGGTTTCAAGGAGTGCCCGATGGCCTTGAACATTGAGATAGGTTTCCTGTTGGCCGGCAAAACTGGCATCCGGCAAATCTTCCGCTGTCGCGCTGCTTCGCACGGCGACATCAACGCCTTCGGTCCGGTTTTCACTCAGCCGGTCATACGCCTCTTGGATGGCCTGTTCCAATTCGGGAGGAAGGGTGGCGGCAATGATGGCTTGACGAATCTGCCGTCCTCGTTGGCGGAGGTTAGTCAGATCCCGGGTATCCAGATCTCGTAAGATGTCTTGAATGGTGGTATCGAGTCGGGCTTCCCGAAGCACATAACGATACGCCTCAGCCGTAATGGCGAATCCGTTCGGAATCTTGACCCCATGAGGAGTGAGCTCACGGTACATCTCTCCAAGAGACGCATTCTTGCCGCCTACGCGACTGATATCCCCCAGTCCAATTTCTTCAAACCAGAGGATTAAGGATTCAGGTGTTGAAACAAGAGGGTTCATGCCGATTGCTTAATAGACATCATAAGGGTCAAAGGCGGTGACCACTGACCCCGGTGTCTGTCGACCGGGGAGAGAAATTGTTTTTCCACAATTGGGACAGGTGAATTGTTCAACCTGAGTTTCTTTCGAATACTGGCTGCTGGCCATCACTTGGGGTGGCCACGTACAGTGACAGAGTTGAAATCCGAGGGATTGTCCCATAGCCGCGTGACCAAGCTGGATGGCCCGTTCCGCCTCTTCAATTTTCTGTTGAATGGCTTTTCGTGGCTCTCCTGCCGGCAGTTGGTTGTTTGCCGAATGTACAAGGGCAATAGCTTCCTTTAAGGTCGTCAATCCTTTCGTGAAGGCTTCTAACACCTGGAGGAGATTCTGCTCCCGCTGTTTGGCTTTTTCCATAACAAATTCCCCTTTTCTTGATGAACGATGAGTAGGCGACGTTCAAGCTAGCTTTACATATGTGAGATGATCAAGCCCGTATCTGTAAGAGCTTGAGCTTCACCAGTGATACAGTGGACGAACACATTGTGAGACTGCCGTCACTCTCAAGCAGCCCGTCATCCTGAGCCAGCGGCGAGAGATCTGTGCCCTGGTCGAAGCGTCACACGCCTCAGCGAGATCCTTCGTTTCTCTCAGGAGGACAGGCCGCGAGAATCCATACCTGATCACGGTCATTTTCGGCATCGGGTTTTGGATGTCTCCACCCTCCGGCGTCATGCCCGACGGTTTGTATCGGGCATCCATCTTAGTCTCCCACCTTATCCCTTGATACAGATTAACGGGCGCATTTTGGCCACCTTACGGGCCAAGTTCGCGTGTTCAGCCGCATCAACCACGGCCGTGACGTCTTTATAGGCACCCGGCGCTTCTTCTGCGACTCCTCGCACGGAAGGACTTCTAATGAGGACCCCCTGAGCCGCTAAATCTTGGATCACCCTGTGGCCTTTCCATTGGCGAGTGGCTTGATGCCGGCTCATACTCCGTCCTGCCCCATGACAGGCCGACCCGTAGGCCAGGCCCATCCCTTCTTTGGTCCCGACGAGAAGATAGGAGGCTGTGCCCATGGTTCCACCGATGAGGACCGGCTGACCGAGAGGTTGAAGATCGGCAGGGATGGCAGCATGTCCGGGACCGAACGCACGGGTGGCACCTTTGCGGTGGACAAAAAGGCGCCGACTCTGACCGCCAATCCGGTGTTCCTCCACTTTGCAAGTGTTATGTGACACATCGTAGAGCAAGGGTAAATTCGTCTGTGGAAAGATCTCCGAAAACGCCTGACGCACCAGATGGGTGATGATTTCCCGATTGGCCAGGGCACAATTAATCGCGGCCCGCATCGCCCCTAAATATTCCTGGCCCAACGGGGAGTCGATCGGGGCACAGGCCAATTCCCGGTCAGGCAACGTAATCCCATATTGGCTTGCCGCCACGACCATTTTCTTGAGGTATTCGGTGCCGATTTGATGCCCAAGGCCTCGAGAGCCGCAATGAATACTGACCAGAATATCCCCGGTTTGGATACCCAGTTGTTCAGCCAGGGGATCGTGATAGGTTTCCACGACTTCCTGAATTTCTAAATAATGATTCCCGGACCCTAAGGTACCCATTTCGTCCTTCTGGCGCTTCTTGGCATGATCGGAGACACATGCGGGTTTTGCCCCGGCCATGCACCCGTGTTCTTCAATGCGCGACAAATCCTTCTCCGTCCCATAGCCTCGTTGGACCGCCCATTGGGCGCCGCCCGCCAGCATGTCATCCATTTCCTGCGGTTTCAGGTGCAATCGTCCCGTGCTTCCCACCCCTGCGGGCACCCGTGCAAATAACAAATCCGCCAGCTTTTCCTTGACCCGGGCGATATCGTCCGCACGCAATCCGGTGTAGAGGGCTCGAACGCCGCAGGAAATATCAAACCCGACGCCGCCGGCAGACACCACTCCCCCCTGTTTGGGATCGAAGGCTGCTACGCCGCCTATGGGAAACCCATAGCCCCAATGGGCATCGGGCATGGCGAATGAGGCTTGGATAATGCCCGGGAGGGTAGCCACATTGACGACTTGTTCATACACCTTGAGATCCATGTCGCGAATGAGCGGCTCATCGGCATAAATAATTCCCGGCACACGCATCTGTCCCTTTTGAGGAATGTGCCACTCATAATCAGATGCTTGGGATAGGAGATTCAGGTCCATACGGTTTGTCTCAAGTCATTGAAGTCGATCCATCGACGCGCTGACATATACCACTCATCCTGAGACCGCCGACGGCTGTGGGAAATTACAGATTGGAGTTCATGGCATTCAGTCAACTCAGATCAGTGTTCGCCTGGCTCACCCGGAACACCGTGTCAGGCCTCTTGTGAGCACTGACTAGACATCGACAACACACTGAGCGACCCAGCCGCTTCCCTCACTGTGCCGGACAGACAGTTCGGTATAGGTTGCTCCTTTTATTTCCACGGTCAGCTCATGTTTCATACGATCGATGGGTTCCCCGCGAGCGATGGCTTCAAGATGATGATTGTTGATCGTGACCTCAAATTGCCCGAATACCAGGTGCTCGCAGGCCATTTCATAGATGAGGGCATTCAGCCAATCGACGAGCAAGAGTTCATCATCCGGTGCTTCGCAGCTGAAATGGCTTTCTGCCTGAGGAGCCACCCCTTGAGGATCCGTGATGACAGCCGTCAACGCTAAGGCTGCCTGCTCAAAGGCTTGAGATTTCGTTATGCCAATCCCGCGAATCCCCATATCCGCCTCATGAGGAAAATGCTCCCATCGCGCTATGGTCTCAAGAGAATCCATAATTGCGAATGTATAGTGAAACCTCTCGTCACTCGGAATA
>JAOUGQ010000233.1 GCA_029865515.1 Nitrospirota bacterium | reverse complement strand
CCTTCGGGAATCCCCAGGGCTTTGGCTGCTGTCACAAAGTCCTGCTCACGAATGGACAAAAACTCAGCACGGACAAACCGGGCCGTCCCCATCCAGCTAAACAATCCAATAATGATCATAATGGTATAAATACTGGGCGGAAGAAGAGCCACGGCGGTCAAAATAAGAAAAAAGGTGGGAAAACACATCATCGCATCGGTGAATCGCATAATCAGTGTGTCTACCGTGATGAACCACAACTTGACGTGCCCGTAAAAACCGGACAGTCCTCCTAACAGAATTCCAATACCCAGGGAAATGCCGACCGCTACGAATCCAATAGACAACGACACAAAGGAGCCTTGGAACATTCTGGCAAACACGTCCCGCCCCAATTCATCAGTGCCCATGAGATAGACTCCCCCAAACGGCCGGTCTGCCGGAATGCTATCCGGAGAGGGCACCGAGAAGGGGGGAAGAAATTTATCTGTGAGACGCACCACTTCAGGATCGAAGACCACCCACCACTCCGTTAACGCTTTTCCGGCCAAGGCCACCAGCAACAACATCACGAGCACCCAAAACCCGAATAAGGCCTGATAATCTTTGGTAAAGATGCGAAGGAATTCTTCCCAAGGCGTCTCCTGGGGAGCCAGGCCTTCAGCATCGAGGGCGTCCAACTCCGCTTTGGGTGACACACTAGATTTTGATTGCTTCATCAAGAAACGGTTCCTCAATCCTCGACTTAATTCAGACGGATCCTCGGATCCACGACCGCGTAAAGAATATCTGAGAGCAGAGTCCCAAACAGGGTCAAAACCGCTGCGATAAAATTCAAGGTCATAATAATCGGAAAGTCCCTGGAGAGAATGGCCTCGTAGGCCAACCGTCCCAAACCCGGCCACGCAAAAATCTGTTCAAAGATGACGGCCCCGCCGATCAACCCCGGAAGCAGAAGACCGAACATGGTCACAAACGGCAACAGGGCATTCCCCAGAGCATGCCCGTAAATCACGGTATCTTCCTGAAGGCCTTTGGCCCTGGCTGTCCGGACATAATCCTGGCCCAACACTTCCAACATCTGCGAACGGACATATCGGGACAGAATGGCAATTCCTCCGACAGCCGACATGATGGATGGAATGACCAGATGCCAGACCCGATCCATGACCCGGTAAGCGGGTTGGGCATGTTCCATTCCGAATGTTTTGATGCTGATCACCGGAACGCCCAACCATCCCACCACCCACAAAATGGCTAAAAACGACAGGAAAAACCCCGGAACAGAAATGAGCGCATAGGACAAAAACACGGTGAACCGGTCATAGACTCCTCCTCGATGCACCGCCCCGTAAATACCTGCCGGGAAGGCCCACGTCCACACCAGAATCGTCGCCAGGATAAACAACGGCAACGAGTTGAGAAACCGGTCCCAGATTTTCGGAAGGACCGGCTGGCTGTCCTTGAATGATTTCAATTCGCCCGTAGCTAAATCACGAATCCAATACGCATATTGCACATGCAAGGGATCGTCCAAATGAAAAGCTGCCCGAATCTTGGCGATATCTTCAGGTTTCATCCGGGGGTTCATGGGATCCACCTCACTGGGTTCCCCTGGAGCCAGATGAATAAACGAATGCGCTAAAAATGACACAATCACCAGCAGCACCAACCGCTGCGCAATATTACGGATTATAAAATTCCACATGATCGCTTTGTTGCCTGTGAATCTCCGTGTTACCGCATCACCTAAAAATCGGGCGTGAATTCCAGCTTTCGCCATTTATGGAAATAGAACGTAATATCCCCGCTTTTGGTGGGATAAATCTTTTTATACTGCTCTTTCCCATCCGGCCCTTTCTCGACCAGCACAATTTTTTTATCCAGCACCCGTGTACTCAAGGGAGCATACAGGAAGGTATAGGGTTGGTCCTCATAAATGACCTGATGCAGTTCGTGCGTCAACTGGCGTTGTCGATCCCGGTTGTATTCCTGCCTGATCCGGACAATGAGTTCGTCGGCCCGCGGATTTTTGTACCCCACAAAATTCAATTGTTGCGGACCGGCCTGACTGGAATGCCAGATCTGGTAGAGATCGGGATCAATACCCATACTCCAGCCCAACACCACCGCATCAAAGTCGCCGGTATTCACAAAATCGTTTAGAAACACAGCCCATTCAAACACCTGCGTGTTGACTTTGATGCCGATCTTTTTCCAGGCATTCTGGGCGATGGTCATCAAATTTCGTCTGATCGGATTCCCGTTATTGGTAATGAGCGTGAACTCGAATATTTTCCCGTCCTTTTCGAGCCACCCGTCTCCATTCATTTTCCATCCGGCAGTCTCAAAGATAGCGCGGGCTCCTTGAGGATCGTAGGGAAGCGGTTGAATGGATTGGTCATACCATTCGGTATTTTTGGGGTACGGGCCCGTCGTCCGTTCTCCTTCCCCATACATAAGGTAGGTGATGATCTCATCGACATTGATCGCCATTCCCAATGCTTTTCTCACCAGAGGGTCGGCAAATAACGGCTTCCGGTTATTGTATCCGATATAGGTGTAGGCAAATCCGAGGCTGCTGAACCACTGATAGGTCGGATCGCTTTTATAGCGTTCAACCTGATGAGGCTGAGCGCCGTAAAAATCCACCGCACCCGTGCGAAACTCCACTTCCTGCGTGAACAGTTCGGGAATAATGCGCATATAAAAATCGTGGTATTGAGCGGGGCCTTCCCAATATTTCTCAAAACGGCGAAGATGAATAAATTCGTCTCCCTGCCATTCGACAAACTGAAAGCGCCCGCTGCCGATGGGACTTCGATTGAACCGACTCTCCCGCATCCCAAAGGCTTTTTGAGCCTCCTCGGATAATTCCCGTTCCTGCTTCTCCCGAGTAAGTGCCTCTTTATTGAGAAGATGCTCGGGAAGGATCCCCATCGTCCAGGCATTGACGGCCGGGGAGTAGAGCCGTTTATAGATAATCTTGACCGTATACGGATCCACGATCTCGACGGTTTTAATCGGCTCGAAGTCCGGAGTCCGCGGAGACAGATTTTTGGGATTCATGATCGATTCATAGGTAAACTTCACATCTCCCGCATCGAACTCATGTCCATCCTGAAACTCCACACCCTGACGAAGATGAAACACAATGGTCGGATTGTGTTCGCCCGCGGGAAGAATCTCCGGGAATTTCGCCCGCATGGGTTCTTCCAGCTCCTTGGGCACCGTTTCTTGAGGATGAATCAGGTCATTGTACGGAAAGTGCTCAAAGTACCGCTCACCAAGAACCGGCTGCAACCGGTCGAATAAATCTTGATCAACCTGCGAGAGCGTGAACGCCACTCGTTCCGGCACATCAATGGTCACGGATAGGTCTTTGAGCTGAGGTTTCCCTTCCGCATTGGGCACCAGAAGAGAGAGTGTTTCCGTTCGTTGCGCAGCGGGTAATAATTCAACACCTTGCACCATATCCTTTAAACCCTCAATCGTTCCAGCCTCCCAAGCCTGATGAATCCGCTGAAACAGCCTGTTCCCTGTCACTTCTGTTCCATCCGGAAACCGGTGATGCGGATTAACCAGAACATAGGCCCGTTCGGTAATCTGCCAATCGGTAGCCAACCGGCCACGAAGTTTCAAGTTTTCGTCTAGATCCAGCAGGCCCTCAAACACCTGGCTCACGATGCTGGAACTGGCAGAATCCGCGTTCAGAATTGGATTGAGAATCTTGGCATCCCCGCTTGACCCCTCTATATAGGTGACCAAGCGATCCGGGTTCCCTGCAGATTGATGTTCATACGTGGGAACCCAAAAATAGGATTGAACCAGAAAAAGCACCAGGCCCAGCGGGATGAACAGTAAGAGACGTTTGACAAACATGGAGGTCGGAATCAACCCAACACAGTGTAATGACTCAATGGTATCAAGAACCCCACGGGGATGCTATTCCTGTTTTTGATCGTTATCCACAACCACGATGACTCATGAGAAGTCTCCTTGACTCAAGCAGAGATTTCAGAAAACCTGGTCTTATTGGCTTGCAGTCTTTTTCTCATTTGGTTAGACTCGGCGTTCCATTTATTGCGACAATCCTTTTGGGGCAGGTGCGGCCTTGAATTGTTTACGCAATCTTCATCTTCGGCCCATCATTTCACATCAGGCCTTGCGTCTGCTGTTGTGGCCCCGACAATCCTCTTCCCTCCGTCATACATACCGGGTGACATCTGCGTCTTATTCGTCTTTATCTTACTGTCGACTTGACGTTCGATTCACGCAGTTCACCACCTCGGTTGACATGTTGAAGGGGAGGCATTCATGGAGGACAGTTGGCATTCACGCACCATCCTGATCGTTGACGACCATCAAGGGCTCATTGCTCTCATCCAACGCTGTCTTTCCCGAGACGGCTTTCACACGGCTGTGGCTTATAGCGGCCAGGAAGCCCTCAACTGGCTTTCTCATCACCAGGCTGACCTCCTTCTCCTCGACTTGCAGCTCGCCGACATGACCGGTGAGGATCTTATCAATCACCTCGATCAGCGAGCCATCTCACTCCCATTCATTGTGGTGACCGGCCAAGGGGACGAACGCCTGGCCGTCAAAATGATGAAGCGTGGAGCCCGTGATTATTTCATTAAAGACAGCAGCCTGATTGAACTCCTGCCCTCGATTGTGACGCAAACCTTTGAGCAAATCCAAAAGGAACAGCGTTTGGCCCTGACGGAAGAAGCCCTCCGAGCCGAACGGGAACGCATGGCCGTTACTTTAGGGTCAATCGTGGAAGGGGTCTTGACCACAGACACACGCGGTCAGATTACCTATATGAATCGCATGGCAGAGGTACTTAGCGGTTGGACCCACCAGGAGGCCGCTGGACGTTCGATTGAGGAGGTCGTCCGATTTGTGCATGACGGCGTCAATGAACAGGACGACCATCCCGTCACTCACGTCTTGCGAAACGGCATCGCCCTCCATCCACTTCACCACA
>JAOUGQ010000017.1 GCA_029865515.1 Nitrospirota bacterium | reverse complement strand
ATCAACCATGGCACAAAGCAGCTCGGGGCCATCACAAGCGGCGACCAATGCCCCGGAAACCGAAATTCTTCATGTCGTGATTCAACGGGATGGCCAGCAAGTCAGCGCCAAGTGGGGACTGCACCCCAATCTTAAAGAAGAGCTGAAACCGGAAGAGTGGAAAGAATTGACTGAAATTATGGGGAAGGTCACTACGCTGGTAGGCAATCGCTTTTCTCAGGTTTTACACCAAGCCGAAGAGGATGCCTCAGGCACGGCCTAAGGCGGACTTCTCTCCTTATTGGCTCTGCGTACTGAAAAATGGTGAGTGATTTTTTTCTTGGATCGCCCCCCCCCGGTTCTCCTTTAATCTGACACCGTCCGAAACCAAATATCTAAGCTTTTCGGCTAGAGGTAGCTATTATCCCGAAACCACCTGACCGCATCTTCAATAGCTCCCTCAATAGCATTCCGCGGATAATCCAACTCCCGCTGAGCTTTTGAACAATCGTAATGCTGCATATGTGCCATCATTTCCACAAAGTAAGCCGGCACATACGGCGCCCGGCGTAAGAGTGAACAGGCAACCCACTCTCCGACTTTTGATCCCCAGCGAGCAAGGGCAAATGGAATAGGAATGAATGGAGGCGCCACTCCGACCACCTGGGCAATAAGATCATTCAAGTCCTTTTGTGTCGTATTCCGATTTCCCACAAGATAGCGTTCGCCTACCCGACCGCGCTCTGCTGCCCTGATCATAGCCACCGCCACATCCCGCACATCAATCACATTCACCCGACCAGGGATATACACCGGAATCTGCCCTTTCGCCATCATTAAAATATGTGTTCCGCTTGTCGGTCGCTGATCGTAAGGGCCGAAAAATTCTGTCGGAATCACCACCACCGCGGGAATTCCCTGTTGCGCAGACTGCAGGATCTTATCTTCCATGGCGGCTTTTGCCATGAGATACGGATTGTTCGTATATCGTGTTGAAAATTGACAGGTTTCATTGGCCGGATGACCGGCAGTTTTGGGAAATCCCACTGTCGTGAGCGTGCTGGTAAATACCAGACGGTCTATCCTGGCAGCCCGGACCGCCTCTAACAACAAGGCTGTTTCTTTCAGAGCCTGCCCTTTAGCCACTTCAACCGGAATCGTCGCTGACGGATAATAACTGGCAGCTTGATACACCACGTGCATACCATCGCAAGCGCGGCGCAAGGACTCTCCATCATTGAGATCGCCCACCAGGCGCTCGATATCCAGACCGTCAATCGTGAACGTGTTGCTGGAGGATCGGTGCAACACACGAACCTGGTGCCCGTGCGCAAGCAGCGCCCGAACCAAATTGGCTCCTAGTTGCCCGGTCCCACCAATGACCAACGATTTCATAGAAAGCCTCTATCGAGTCATCGTGAAGAAATTATTATTCAGGAGAGTTGCGCCCTCTGCTCGACTGAACAGATGGGGCCTGCAGGCATACAGGATTGCGGTAAAAACACGCCGAGAACTGAATGGGCCCTACTGCCCAAAACCTTGAATAGATTTCCAGGCTTCGTTTCCTGGTAAAGCCAAGGATGAGGGAGCATCTCCGGTTCGAACTAACGAAAGTGCCAAGGGTATCATATTGGAAAAGTCCTGGAAGGTCCCGGTGAGATGTTTGCCGTCATCGGACAGTGTAGTGGTCGATTGCCCCATAGTCCCCAATGCTGTTCGATAGAACATGGCTAATTGATTACCTTGCAATTGCCCTTCTCCCTCTGCGGTCACCATGGATCCCAAGACACTGGTCGTCACTTCCTTCATAATCACCCGCTCTCCGATTTGCTCTAACACATACGAAACGGTCGGTTGACTGGGATTCTGCCAAACACCGCTAACAGTCAATGCGGCCCCTTCTTCTAACGTCGCTTTCAGCTCCCGACGTTCACCCGGTAACAGTTCAACGCTTTTAGACCATGGTCGATACCCTTTCTTTTTGACCATCACCTCATATTCATCGGGGGCTAAATGACTGACCACCAATGACCCTTTAGTGGTGTGGCCAACCAGTTCATCATCGACAAACACCTCGGCATCCTTAGGGGTTGTGGCGACCACCAAAGAGGCCAACATCTTTCCGGCCGATCCAGCGGCATCAGGTTCTCCTGACGAGGGAATATGTGGTTCAGGATCGATGTGAACTTTCCGGGTAAACCCCGGCCAATTTTCAACTGTAAATTGAGCAATTTGCGAAGGCTTGGCATTTCCGAATTGTCCCGTCACTTCCAGCACAACCCCGATAACTTTGCCATCATAAAACAACGGACCTCCTGAGTTACCTTCTTCGACCGGCCCTGAAAACTTCAAAATAGGGCCGTCAAACCCCGATAGAGTCCCTTTGGTCACAGCCCAGGCATTTCCTCCGATCCGGGGAAACCCGATTAAGTGCACTTCTTCGCCCCCATTCAATCGACTTTGGGTATCCCACTCCAAAATCCTTACATCGTCCGGAACATCTCCGCCGACCTTCAACAGAGCCAGGCCTCGAGGATCTCCTCCCTCTTTCTTGACAACCTGCGCAGCAAGTGGTTCCTCCTGACGGGTGAAAAATGTCACCGTGATTGATTGCGGCACTTCGGCTTCATCTTCCACGACGTGGCTTGCAGTCACGACAAACACATGTTTTTTGCCTTGTCCCACAATAAAGCCGGTACCGACTTTTCGACTCTTGGCAAATTGAGCCGTTACTTTAACCACCCCTTTTTTCAGTTCTCCAAGGTCGGGCTGGGCCCAGGTCAATGGAGAAAACATGAATCCACCGATCACCACCAACAATGCTAGAAACGCTCTCATCATGCTTGACCCTCTATATCCTGAAAGATGAAAGTCATGAACGTCCCATCTTGTCATAACCACTTCAAGAAACCAAGAATCTCACCCACGGATCGTACCAGCAGACATTTTGTCTTCTAGCACTTTTCAAATAATCAGGTCACTTTTTAAGCGGACAAATACCCTTTCATTCCCCTAATATACGGGTGGATTTTCACAAATCTTTCAACTCGATTCCTTCTGGTTCTCAAACGCTCCAAACCGACGGAACAATCTGGTTTTTTGTATTGCTGAAGCTTCCGGAACCAAACAACCCGCTGAATTATGCGTCATTCGTTAAGAACCTTTTTTCGTCTTTTCAGCCCTTATCCTGCTTGTGCCTATTTCCTCCTCATTGGAACAATAATTCTAAGTTCATGCGAAACATCATATGTCGCCCCGCCTCCCCTTCCATCCAATCAGATTCAAGATCCTTTAGTGCCCAGGGTTCCTCCTCATCTCACCTCCGAGGCCAGAACCTTGATCTCCCCTCTGTTTATAAGTTCCAGAAATGTCAGCGAAGACATTATTATTGCTGGAAATCAATTATATGAAGGAAAAGGTACCTGTGTGAATTGCCACGGGTGGGATGGAACTGGTAATGGACCTTCTTCGCTTATGGTCGACCCGCCCCCGCGGGATTTCAATGATTGCCGGTTCCACAACGCCAGGTCTGATGGCGAGCTGTTTTGGGTCATCAAAAACGGCAGTCCTGATACAGGCATGGCACCCATGATCCCCGTCCCGATTTCCGAAGAGGAGGCCTGGAAAATTTTAGCCTATCTACGAACCTTCTGCCCCACCTGGGGGAATGGGGCAAAAAGAAATTGAGCCATGACGCGGGGGAGTGGGCTTAGAATCCACCGTTGTGACATGTGACATCCGATACCAACCCAACGTACCTATTCCAAAATTCTCTCTCAAAGACAGCCAGATCCCTACAATAACTTTCCCATTTTTTCTTAGTGTTTTTCTGGCAAATACTATCATTACATCGCCTTGACGGTGGACTCAAGAAACCTCAAGTACCCTTCTTTCAGCCTGAAAGGAGGGTCATTTCATGCACAAGAGCGAACAACCGGACGACAAGATCCAACGATAAATCGGAACCAAGCTCATCCTCAATCTCCTCCAGACGTTGACGATTGCCTGGAGGATCGTAGCCATCGCCAACTGATTCGGAAAAACCATTTGAAACACGCGAAACTGGTGAACTGGGAGTCTGAGATATTCAACAAGCGAAGACTTTTCAATCATGGATGTTTTTCATCTTATCATCGAAATACAAGAGAGACACTTCCAACTTCCTACGCAACTTTCAAAACAAGGCATCGACTTCATCCAAATCTTACTGGGGACGACTTCGATCCATTGCTGAAAATTTCCACGCACGGATCCACCAAAAATTAATTTTTTGGTTTGTCGGTGAATTTTTCAACAGGACGCTTTGGCGGGGGCGGCCCGAATATATAAAAACCCCAATGGTCAACATTGCTGGATTTATCATTCATGAGGGATCGCAAACGAGCGATTGTCACGAGCATATTGGCTGGCAAAGAACTATCCTCGTATTTATGCTGGTGATTGCTATACGTCCCTTCTAAATTGTTATATCTACCCTGTAGGGTGTTCACTTGAGCTTGTAGTTGAGCGACCGTCGTTAACAGTCTTTGCACCTCCAACATGAGCCACCTGTTCGTTCCCTTCAATCCGGTGATTTCCTCTTTGAAATCTGGGGATGGGGCATTTGGAGAAGTTTGCGTTTGGACGGGGGAAGGTGTGAGTATGGGCTTACTTGACTGAGGGACCGCAGATCCCAGAGGAACCGCCCGTGAAAGAATGCCGCCCCTGTACCCCATGGCCTGCAGCCCTTTTCCACCTGGAAGAAGAAGGGCAAGCTGCGCTATCCCGTTTTCTTCAATCGTCACTTTTCCCTTGGGCGTATCGAGTGTTTCTTGATGAAGGAACTCTGCAGCCTCAAGCAACACCCCCTCAGCACGCGTCCCTTGCTGAGGAATCACGCGCAACCAGCTTTCAGCGACCTCCACGTCATAGGCACCCGGACTGAGTGCTATATCGCTCCCATCAACTGTCGAAAAATAAACAGTTTCCACAAACTCAACCGTTGGGGATGGTCTCTCGGCAGAAGCAATGGCCCCCTCTGCCCAAAACACCGCCAAGGCTAAACATACCAATGCCATTTTAAGGATTTTCATCATTAATCCTCCTCGGTAGGTTATGTTCCGGGTAAAATGATGCTTTTCTTGTCATAGGCAAGTTTTAGGGGTGTCCAATATTCCTTTTCCGCTCTGTTTTTTTAAAGAGCTTCCACGCTTACTTCCTGAAAGAGAAGGGTCCCGCTCTGTATATGAAATCCCAATTCGCGTTTACTACCCTTCTTGTACTCATAAACAGCGGGGAAGGACCGAACCACCGGTTGAGTACCGGTAATTTTAGGATAATCCCAGGTTTGGACCACCGGGCCCGGAAGGTTGATGCCTGACATTTGACGGATCTCTGCTGAAATCCCCCAATTTGGCATAATAGCCCCTTCAATATTCAAGAGGTACCACCCATGTTGCGGAAAAGCGATCGTAAAAATGGCACTAGGCCTACTGCTAAGCTTTTTCAGTTGGAACGTCGTGTCCTGTAAGACATCTACCTCGCGCAATGTCACCCAACTTTGCCCTGCTTGCAGGTGGCCGGGAAAAAGGACCACGGAAAAAGGAGGTACAAGAGGGATCTTAGGGACCCTTAGGTTGAGATTAGACTGATTGCTGCCAAATGAAAAACGCGCTCCCCCCCGGCGAGCAATCTCAATCGCCTCCTTTCCCCCTTTATGACTTTGGAGGATCGTCAACAATTCCCCGGCGGTCTTTTGACTTCGTTGGGGAGATCGTTGCGGTATTTGGGATCCTGATAGTTGAGTTCCCGCTGCTCCCGCCGTCGGCACCAGCTCTCCAAACCCACTGCCAAGGCCCAAAGCCGCGAGTCCTAACAGCCCGGCTTGTTTTAATAACCCTCGCCTCGACAAAGTCGGAACAGCGTTTTGTAGATGGTCGATATGAGGTCCTTCGTTCATAACTACCTCCCCTGGTTGGATGTCATTCTTGCTTTCAGCCCTTCCAAAGTATAGATCTCAGAAATAAAAAAAGCATTCAGCCGGGATTTTTCAACCCCTCGTTTAACAGGTAGGTCGAAGGTTGCTCTCCATCGGTTCAACCATTATTCAACGGTCCCTTGTTTAGGCAGCCATTTTCCATCCTACGAGGGGGATCATTCCGCTAAAATGTGATCGCAAAAAATTATAGGTTTATCAATAATAAATCTAGAAATGTCTCCGAAGACATCATTCTTGCTGGAAATCAATTATATGAAGGAAAAGCCACCTGTGTGAATTGCCACGGGTGGGATGGAACCGGTAATGGACCTTCTTCGCTTATGGTCGACCCGCCCCCGCGGGATTTCACCGATTGCCGGTTCCACAACGCCAGGTCTGATGGCGAGCTGTTTTGGGTCATCAAAAACGGCAGTCCTGATACAGGCATGGCACCCATGATCCCCGTCCCGATTTCCGAAGAGGAGGCCTGGAAAATTTTAGCCTATCTACGAACCTTCTGCCCCACCTGGGGGAATGGGGCAAAAAGAAATTGAGCCATGACGCGGGGGAGTGGACTGAGAAACCTCCGCTTCACACGTGTTATCCACTTACAATCATCTCGTTAACCTCAAAACGGGATCAGGGCTTTAACTAGTAAGCCGAGAGAATACCAACAATGGTTCAACCGTTCGGGAAAATGATTGAAGGGTTCTTACTGAAGGAGACAAGAACACAGCCCGTGCATTATGGATAGAACTATTTGGAATCTCAAGAAATTTCTCTATAAGCCTGTTGCTTCAGATTCCAACAGACATGAGCCAAATCCAGGCTTTTTCTCAACATGGCTTGATCTGGTTCAGGGTGGTTAGCAGGAACGGGAAAGAGTTGGAGATACATGCTTGAAAGTCCTTTATCCCCGATTTTTTCCAAAATATGCAAAGGATTGGTCGATTGGCTATTGGACCCAAGTTCTCCAAGATAGAAGGGAAAGGTCATACGCGCGGCAAATTTAGCAGTAAAATTGGCTTCAATGAATGCCTTATCCTGAAATAGACTTTCGGCATCTTCCCAGGTCCGACAGATATAACTCCAAGCCGCATATTTTCGGGTAAATCCCTTTTTCAACATGTGCTCGATAGGCGGGGTCTTCATCAATCGTCCCATCTCTTCAATGAACCGTCTGGACAATTCAATCGATCGACGTGAAACATTTGATGAATCCGATCCAATCCGATAGGCCTTCCGCAACAGACTGTTCAGGGAGTCATGCCCCGCATCTCTCAGGTCCGCAAGCACCCATTTCGGTTTTTGATAACGGAATGGATGAAGCATCAGCAGGACAAAGGCCACGTTATCCAGGAGGGCACGACACAGCTCCCAGCGAGCTCCTTTTTGTTTCAACTTTTTTGAAACTAAATCCGAGAGGATGTGAGACAACGCGGCCATTCTTTGTTCGATCATGCCTCTATCAGGAAGTAGATTCACGGCCAGAGTCCGAAAATTTGCCTCGAGCAAATCCCGGTCAAGAATGAACACACCGAGTCCCAATCTGGAAGCCTCGCGTAACCCTTTGAGATCCCGTTTGCCCCCTTTCATTATCGACAAGGCACGACGTTTCGTCAGCCACTCGATATCAATCGCCATCCCCTGCCTTGTCTCGGAAGTGACAGACCGTCTGATTCCTTGATCTGCGATAATCACGGTCAAATCAAGATCCGAAGTTCGAGAACATCGATTTCTCGCCACAGATCCTGTGGCAATTACGGCGAGAACACGTGGGTCTTGTTCAAGAGAGCAGGAAATGTTCCTGGCAAGATTTAAGCGAGTGAGCGTGGCTTGCCTCAGAGGGGGCATGCACAAAATTCTCGAGCGGGCACGTGAATAGATTAGAGAGCAGTTACAAAAAAGTGTCGGTGAAAATGACGAAACTCCCGATCCTTTCCTCCATTCCAAGCCGGATTTCAGAATATCCGTTCAGACTCCAAAGTCCAGCAACCCACTATCCTTATCTATTAAAATTCTTTTGATTCAATTCCTTCATTTTATTGAATTGTTGCATTTGATTAAATTTATTCAGTTGATTCATCTGCAGTTTGAGTTGGCTAAGATCCTTGGTCAATTTGGTGGCCGTAGTTGCCCCCAACCGGCTAAGGGTATTTTGATCAAGGGCTCTCGCTCGTGGGACCAATTGTCCTTTATATTCAAATCCTTGGGTCAACTTGTCTTGATTTAATCGTAATTCTTTCGGGAGATTGATCCGTTCGGCCATGAGAGATTTAAAGGTTCCTTCGGCTCTCATAAGGTCCTGCATTTTCAAACCAAGATTTAATGTTTGATTGAGTACGACATACGCTTCAAAAATCTCGCCCATGCTCCACCTCCTATGGCTATGGTAGTAGACTCAGAAGTTCTCTTCCTACTCCGGACAACGTTCAAGGTATAGCGTGACACCTAAACGTTTCTTCACATCCTCGCAGATTTTTTGAAAGATCCGCTCCAGCCTTTCCTGGGTGAAGCCACTTCCCTCAATCGATTGGTTCAGAATCGAATATTCTTCAGATGACAACCGGGGAAGACGAAAAATCATGGACTCGGCCTCTTTCTCCTTACCGAAAGTTTCACTCATTCGCCGAATCATATATCCCAGAAAATCCTGCTCGGTTTTGGAATGGTACAAAGCTTCAAGGATCAGATACAACCCACCTCTAAAAATGGGACGCTGGGTTCCCTGAGTATCCCACCTACCATGGTTAAAATATGGCAGGTAGAAAAGATTTGCCTGGATAAACGCAGAGGGCTGAACTGTAGCATTTTTCTCATAATGGGGGAAGTCGTCCGCTTCCAAGGAGACTATTCCGCTCTTCCCATCCATGAAGATCCGTCGCCCATGAAAGCGGGTTCTGGCTTGATCAATGCCCGAAACATGCGGAATACCCAACTCACGACATGCAATGCTGAGATGATTCAATTGACTGCCAACTTGTTCAGTCACAATACCGTTGACGTCAAAGATGAGGTCATAGTTCCGCTCAGTCAGAACTTCCAGCAAGGCAATAGTCTTCGAGGAATCGCCAGGGACAAGCCCGCCTCTGTCCGGATCCACAGCTAGCCCCCGGACTATTCCAGGAGCGCAACTCACTCCCTGAGAACTGCTAATGCAGGGGAAGTCAGCCAATTTCCCTACCCTTTCAGACAACTCCCTGGTAACAGGGCGACATTGGAAAATATAGGGAGAACTTGACTTGCCGTGAAATCCAAATTCGACATCTACAGGACCCTTCCATTCCTTAGATGCCAATTCACCGATTCGGGCCAACTCTTGCAGTTGTTCGGTTCCCAGAAAATCTTCCCTTTCAGTTTCTCCACCAGTCACTTCCCAGGTACCTCGGATATCCTTGTTCTTCCGGTAGCAGACCGGCCTTTTTTGACCGGACATCAATCCTTGCCCGCTACCCCGAATCCCTTCGATAAGAATGGCTTCGGGATTCCAATAAAACATGACCCCCGCACCGGTAGTGTTTACGAAGTGCTGAACAATGAGCCCCATGGAAAATTTTGCCTGAGAACCCTGCAATCGCAACCAATATCGAAGAGCTTTCGGCTGGAACAGAGAGCACACACAATTCATCGCGGCCTTTTGAAGAGCGGCCGAACTTGTCAGGCCGGGTTCGGAAAGGAAAATACCCGGGAAAGCCCCATTCTCGGAATCTTCCATCAAACCCGACGACCGGCATATTAATGCCGTGCTTCCCCCTCCCAGCCGGTCAAAGCATCGTTCAAGGTCTTGTGCAAATTCGGAGGGCAGCGAAGTTTCCTGTAGCCGTTGAAAGATATCTGCTCCAAGCTCCAGCACATAGGTTTCTTTAAGAAGGGGCCCCTCTTCCTGTAACCATTGAATACGTTTCTGTAATCCGGCCCGGGCCACTAGGCTCTCGCTATATGATTTTTCGAAAATAAAACCGGGTGGGATACAAAATCCGAGGGAATGGATTCGACTGAGAGAGGCGGCTTTGGCACCGACAAGCTGTCGATCCTGAGCCAGATTATCCGTGAGGGATATCACGAGCTGGTACCCTTCTCATCCGCTCTCGTCGATCAAATTGGTGCTCCAATCCAGGTACAGAGATAATCCATGTGGACCAGGCGCTGTTCCGCATGAATGGTCGGTCGTTGAGGAAAGACCTGCTCCGGTTGAATGTCCTTAGGACAATAGGGGTCCTTCGCGAGCATGGTTTTTTGGCCGGACTGATGAAGCGCATACAAATAGGACCGGGCCGAACATCCCCCTCCGCACTGGGAGATGACCTCACACCCCCGACATCCCTCGATCATGTCAGGATTTGCGTTCCGCTGGCGAAATACCTTGAATTGGGGACTATGGATAATATCAACCAGATCCTGCTTCAGGAGATCCAGCGGCGCTTTGTAATCATGCAGATAGACACAGGGGCTAACGTATATTTCCCCGGTCGGGGTAATGGAATGAATGCGAAAAGATGTCCGGCCGCAAGGGCAACGACGGGCTTGCTGAAAGTCGGTCACTGCGGCCAACGGAGGCTCGCCCAGATCCACGGGACGGCATCGCTTCAGCAAATAGGAAAATCCCTCATAATACATCTCCGGAGGAAGAGCCACTTCCATATGAGCCGGCTCCACCGGTTTGACAGGATTAATCCGGATATTGGCGTCATACCGTTTAGCGAGATCAACCAGATGCTCCAGATGGCCAAGAGAAAAATTCCAATTCATCCCGGCCATAATACACGTATGGGGTTTATGATGCCGTTGGCAGATTTCCAAACTTTCGATGGCCTGATGATACACGTTCGCGCCTCGATTGGCATTGTGCTCTTCCCGAAAGGGGGAATCGAAGGAGACATCCACGTCATTCAACACCTCGAATGAATCTCGATAATGGTGGTACAACCAGAGAAGGGTAATGCCACTGGTGGTCAGACCGACTTGGATGCCGGATTTGACGAGGGCTTCAATAATGAATGGCAGGAGTGTGTCGCGTGGATTGGGCCCATTGGTAAACAACGGCTCATTCCCACCGAGATTCACCGTCTCCACGCCATTGATCTGTAATTGATGCACAACTCGCTCGATCATGGCCCGGGTCATATTTTGTCCCTTCACCCTCGCATTCATGCTGTAACAATGGGTACAACGGTAGGGACAATCATTGCCCAGCGTCCATCCAATATTTTTGATCGTCACCGGGATTTCAGGCAATTCGCCCAATTCATGAGTCGGCCCGGTCTGTAACCGATAATGTTCGAACCGGTCATACAGGCTGGCAATCGGATGGAGAACATCCTGGTAAGCCATCAGGACCTCCTTACATGAATAAGAAATTGAGGCATTGGTAATTCTATCGCTCCTCACCCTCTTGCACTGATCAACGCGAGCAAATCCTGCAGACCTGCCTCGTCCGGGGAAAAACCACCGGACAGACACAGCCCATGCATATTTCTAAAAAACCGCATTTTGACCAAACGATTCATTTCCTGATGGTGGAGAAGACTGGACCACAATCGCACAAGATTATAAATCCGTATTCGCTCTAGAACCATGTTTTCCATCGCATGCAACAAATCATTCATCCGACGATTCAGCTTTGTCACCGCGATCGAAGGCACATTTTCAAGAATTCCCAGTTGTCTACGAACCTGCTCAGAATCACCTCCAAACCGCTCTTCCAATTTCTTCATTTTCGAATCGACAAAGGCATCTGTGTCAAAATCAGCAAAATCCAGATCCTCCGCTTCTAAAAATCCCCATTCCTTTCGGTATATCGAGCGGGCTTCTTCGTAGACAGCCGGGGAAGTCAACCAATTCAGAAGAAGTTCCAACTGCCGTCGGTATAATTGCGTAAACAAGGAAACCTTAGGAGGATGGCATAGATCTTCACACGATTCAGCATCCATTCCGGGAACCAGCTCAAGAGCCTGTTTCACCTGTTCAATTTTTAAGGAAAATTTCAGGGAGTCCAGTGACTGATAGTTGGTCACGGCGTCGACATAGCGCAAGTAGGAAGCTGGCGTTGGAGTCTCCTTGCATTCAAGTGCTCGTTCGAACTCCTCGCTTGTTTGTAGAACTTCCTCCAGGCCCGTCACAAAATTCCTCATGACTTCGATTTGCATAACCGGATCAAAGATGATTGTCTTTGAAATCTGTGCGTTGAGGGCTTGCATCACCGGACGACTGGCCCTCAAAGCTCTCTCGGATATCGCAACGACACAGGGCACGACTTGATTGGAAAGATTATAAATTTGCCCTTGTTTTCTCATTCTGATTTGCAATATTTCCAAAGCCAACCGGGACTGAAATCCGTCGAGTGCAAAGACGACACAGTCCTCATCATCCAAACTCATTGGAGCCAGGTATGTCTCAAGATCCTGAGCGGATTGAATAAATTGTCTCATCCCGACGCATTCCCATGTTAATGAGCCATAGCCTCTTTTTCCGGCGTGACCGAGAATAGGGGCACGCACGAAGATGGCGGCAGAGAAGGCAACCGTTCACGGTAATACCGGATTAACTCCCTCACTGATAAACGGGTATTGAGTTCCCGATACGAGGCATTATTCGTGAGAGTACAGGGGAGGAGTGCCCCCATAGAGTCGACATATAAGACAGATCGTCCCGCCTCACATGTTTCATGGGCATCACCCCCGAATTGCGTGGTGCGAATAACCAATCGTCCCGCATATTCCCGGCGTTTGGCGGCGATCAGGTCAAACAGCCGGCTGATCCTCTGGGAATCTTCTTTGTACATAAGACAATTGTCCATGAACCGGGCCGGTCGCGTCGTTTCCTGGAAGACATTCGTGATGCTGAGACACCGGATCCCTTGCGCCACCACCCAATCGATGATCGTCTCAATATGATCATGGTTCATCGTGCTGAAGGTCGTAATGATGTTGAGCCGGTCCTTCGGCAGAATACGGATGGTCTCCAGTAATTTGGCCCAGCTCCCTTTCCGCTTAAAAATCCGGTCGGACATCTCTTCATCAATGGATTGCACGCTCAACGATACTTCAACCTGCGGGGTCCGACAGATCAAATCAAATATCGAAGGATGATGGATTGTCCCATTGGTCAAAAGTTTAACCAACACTCCCCGTTCGACGAGGAATTCGAGCAACGATTCAATTCCCGGATAGAGCAGGGGTTCTCCACCTGAAATAAGGAATTTTTCCACCCCTTCCTCTATTAAGACCGTGGCCATATCCATAGCCTGTTGAAGAGGAATGGTCCGGTGTTTTTTTTCGACCAGACAAAAATCACATTCCACATTACAGGCACTGGTGATTTCCCAGAGGACCCGGACTCCCTGACTCTTGATAGCCCGGTAACAACATTTCTGGTCTTCATTCTGGTAAATCGATTGAGTCGCCATCCGATATCCTTAAAAACAGCTCAGATAGAGCCAACGATCGGCCTTCGGCTTTGACAGGTATTCTGAAGTCTTCATTTCGGAGGAATGCGAAAGGACATGTCGAACTGGAAGGGCCATGAGACTATCCCGCCTCCATACCTATCCACAAGGTCAACAAGGAAAGGGTCGTATGGTAGGATACCTCGCTTGGTTTTGCAATTGGTACCCGGATATCCTCATCACGATTTGGAATCAATCGGAGGTCGGAACTGACAATCATGTCCACATCGCTAGCCCTCTATGGTGGGAAACCTGCCGTTTCTCACCCCCCGACGTATTCCTGGCCACCTATTACGGAAAGTGACATTGCCCTGGTTACTCAATTGCTTCAACGCAAGGAACTCTCGTATTACGGCCGTGAAGGAGAAGTTCAGGAACTCGAAGACGCGTTTAAATCGTATTTCAACGTTCGCTATACCCTCGCCATGAGTTCGGGCACAGCGGCTCTTCATTCCGCCTTTTTTGGACTGGGATTGGGACCTGGCGATGAAGTCCTGGCCCCCACGTTTACGTTTTTATCCACGGTCATGCCCATTTTCGTTGTCAACGCCCTCCCGATTCTCGTTGATGCCGAAACGGATACCGGCAACATCGATCCAGTGGACATTGAACGACGAATAACTTCCGGAACCAAGGCCCTGGTCATCACTCACATGCAAGGGCATGCCTGCCACATGCCCGCCATCATGGATCTTGTTCGGAAATATCGCCTGAGGCTCATCGAAGATTGCTCCCATGCTCATGGGGCATCGTGTCAGGGACAGCTACTAGGAACTTTCGGAGACGCCTCTGTTTTCAGTCTCCAGGGCAGCAAGCTTGTGGCGGCCGGGCAGGGAGGCATTCTGCTCACCAACGACCAGGAAATCTATGAGCGGGCCACCCTCTTGGGCCATTTTAAAGTGAGAGCCATGGAAGAAGTGACGAGCGAAAAATATCGAAGATTTTCCGGAACGGGATATGGCTTGAATTATCGGATGCACCCCTTGGCCGCCGGGTTAGCCAAGGAGCAATTCAAACGATTGGACACGTATTTGAAAGGACGGAATGACAACCTGCTCTATCTTTCATCGCGACTCAAAGGCATTCCAGGTATTACCCCTCCCGTCGTGCGCGACTATGTCACGCGGCATGCCTGGTTTACCTATCGTCCATTTTTTCAACCCGATGAGCTGGGCGGATTATCTCTGCAGACCTACTTGAAAGCCCTTCAGGCCGAAGGTGTGCCCATCCAAAAGGCCGCCTCTCAACCCTTGCATGTGGAACCACTGTTTCAGGTTGAGGATGACCACAGTTACACCTATGGCCGGACAACTCCGGGAATCTCTACTCCTGCCCGTCAGCGCTACCAGCAGGGAGACTTTCCTCAAGCTGAGCAGTATGCCCGATCGACCTGCACACTCCCGCCTTTTACCGAACCCATGCCTCAGGTCATGGATCAATTTGCGGAGGCCTTTTCCAAAGTTGCAGAACAGGCGCATCGACTCCAGGAGCGGGAAAAAACCTAGTTGACAGCAGGGAAAAATACGAGATGCTTATGGTTTGGCTTGGAGAAGCATCCGGCAGACTTGGTTCACCTGAGGCGCGAACGAGAAGACTTCCGGACGAAGATAGACGGAAAGCGACCATAGCGATTGATAACGGTCAGCCAAATCCAGAGCTTCCGTTGCATACCCGAATCGCCTGGCAATATCCATCAACGGAAGCGGGCTACCATCCATCCATCCAATTAATACCGATGAAGGCTTGGCCTGCATAGTGAAGGGCCGGCTGGAAAAAATCAGATCGGTCTCAGTTAATTCAGGAATTCGTCGGAGAATCGTTCTTTCCAAGGCCGTTCGGGCTTTGGGGCGAGCAGCCTTTTCCACGAGACTCAGCCCTTGTGGAGAAAGATCCGACATCAGGGACACACGAAACGCTTCCTTATACAAACGCCGTGCGAGAAGATCAGGCATAATAGGCCGCAGACCCCTTGGGGGAGTTGCCTTGTTCCGGGCTTGGGCGGGGAGAACCTGAGCCGACTTTCCAAGTTTTTCTGCTCTCTGACCAATCTTGTTCAGCACCTGCCGTTCTTTGGTTTCAAGCAGTTTCAACAAATCCTCGTCACCCATCCGAAGGAGCTTTGCCTGGCTGAAGGGCCCCAATTCCTGACTGATGGCATGAGTCTCCTTATCAATCAGTCGGATGGCACGATCAAACATCGCATCGGCCGCTAATTTTTCCTCGTGGTAGAACACCTTTTCAGCCAGCTCATACCGGATCCGTTGCAAAGAAATGACTCCGGTGACAACCTCGTGACGGTAAGTCCCCAGAAGAGGATTAAGTCCCAAACGATAAGATTTCTTACGAGTTGGTGGGCGCGGGTTCAGACGTCCAACCGGTTCGGAAACCGTCTCCGAAAGTTTTTCTTCAGGAAGGCAATAGACACAAAGATAATCACCCACTCCTTCATCGAACGTCCGCGACATTCCTGCGCCTAGTGAATCCCTGAGAGCAAAATCCACCAAATCCGCGCTGAACGTGCTGGCGATCAGATCAATCACCAACGGGAAAATGGCCGTTTCCACCTTCCCAGAAACATGTGAAGTCCGAGCCCTCCCCTTCTTCTTGTTGGATCCCTCCGAATCATGCCGAAAATGAAAGAGCCTCTGGACGAGGGATAAATGGGAAATCAAACAGTCATAGAGCTGAGCATGAGAAACATTCCCGCCCCCATACACTGAAGAGAGAGCAGTTTTGAGTTCTTTCCGAATCCATTGGAGACACCATTGCGCACGTTCTGCATTGGCCTCTTCATGGCCGTAATAGCCCAATTGAAATTGAAGAGTATGCCCCAGCGGCAGAAGGGTCATGTCATGAACGAGAGCAAACAACCGGACGACAAGATCCAGCGAGACATCGGGGCCGAGTTGTTCATCTATCTCATCAAGACGCTGACGGTTTCCCGGGGGATCGTAGCCATCGCCAACCAGATCGGAAAAGTTGTTCGAGCGAAGGCGGGTGAGAAACTCAATGGCCCAATACGCCGTCCCTAAACTGTGAGCCAATCGAGTGTGTTCCGCCGTTGGCAAGGCCAGATACCCGAGTCCGATCTGCCGGAGTCCCCTCAGGCGTTGTATTGGTGAAGTCTGCAAAACCGCCATTTCCCCTAAGGATATGGCGTAGTCTTTTCCTGGAAACACACGAAAGCGGTGAACCGGACGGACTAAAACCTGAATGGCTGCAGATTTTTCTACCATTGGTCAATTTTTAAGTGAGAAATCCATTTAACTTATTTTTGAAGATTAAACCAGGTCATCAGGAAATCTGGTTTAAGGATCGGCCCCATGCTCACGAAGCAAGGAGCCGGACGGGATATGATTGGGATTCGCCAGGGCCGTGACCATAAAGGCTGCATCCTTCTCCAGCCATGCTACCCCTGTTCCACCATCAAAAAGATGATTTGTTGAAATTTATGTTGTTCCATCATATAACCTGACGTGGATTTTGTCCCTTTTTTGTAGGGACGTTCCGGTGGAACGTCTTCTTCAATTAATCAAAATTTTTTGGATTGTGCTTATCTAATTTCCATTTTGCGGGATTTTCGAAAATATATTGCCGAATAATCCCTAACGATGGCTCATCCCGAATGATATGTTCATAAAAACTCGACTGCCAGGCAAATTGGTGAAACCCACTCCCACGAATCCGTTTAGTACACACCGATTTAAATTGTCCAATAATCGCTCCCAGAGAATGGGCGGTCAGCCGGCTTTTTGTAGAGACGTCCCGATGGGACGTCATCCCTGGACCCCCGTTGATCACGAGAATCCCATGCAAATGATTGGGCATGATAACCCATTCGTCCAGGCCAACACGTTGTCTGACGGTGGCGGTTCGCCGCCATTCTTCTTCCACGATCAGTCCTGCTTGTGACAGGACCACCGATCCCTCAACAATTTCTCCTAACACACATTGTCGATCTTGCGTACAGATGGTGACAAAATACCAACCCGCCTGCGAATAATCCCACCAAGGAAGGCGAATGGAATGACTCCGGTACCGAGTGTTCAACGATATCCCTTAACGTTCGTACCCCATCAACGACCCTAGACGTCCCACCGGGACGTCTCTACATGAGGCACCAACCCGATTGATTCCCGTCTCGTAGCGACGTGTCGGTGACACGTTCTCTTCGTTCGGTAGAGCCATATCAGTACCACCCTTCATCCCCTACAACCCAATGAGCTTCCTGACAGGCTCGAAGAGAGGGCTGAACCGGATCTGATCAAAGAGGGTTGGTCGAAGATCGCGGGGATTCTGTCGGGTCCCCGTTTTGATATACCCGACCTCCCCTTGCAGATCCACCGCGAGAAGGTGGTTGACGGGATCAACGCTGATGGAGGTAATCTCGAAATGTTCAAGACGCTCTAATGTCAAAAACGAATTATTCTCAATCTTCATAGAAGGCATTCCTTGAGGACTGCGATACTCCACTATTCCCTCAAACCCCTCAGGAATTTTTCGTTCACCCGTGCCCGGATCCTGCCAGGAAAAATCCACAGACTGAACGGGAAGCACAGAGTTGGAAAACAGATTCTTCGGTTGACCGCCTGTTTCTTTCAGGACGATAACCAGTTCCTCATCGTGCCCGAGGATTTCTATCGCGCCGGGCTTGTCCTCATACAACGCTTGATAGGTCAATTCTTGATCCTGTGTAATGGGAAGGGAGAAATCATCCGGAAGCCTTAAACCCGATTCAATGAATTCTACGGCCTGCACGTTGGACAGCACTATCCGCTGTCGGCCTTTTTCGGTCCGCATGGACCAGATGACAGCATTATCTTCCGTGACCTCCAACGTCACAACGGCATCCCGGGTGAGAATAATTCCATCCAGAACACCTGCAACAGGGCCCTTCCCCTCCGTTGATTCGATGGTGACTTCCGGGGAGATTCCCGACTTGTCCGATTCAAATTGAATGGTTCGACCATTTGCCGGCAAGTCCAACCAGGCTTTGGGAGGGTAGCTATCCGAGGCCATATCATAGTCACGAGGATCCGCCACCAACAGTCGCTCAGGGCTCAAGGAAATCTTGCCAATATTCTGAAGGGTCAGGGTGTCAAAGGAGAGCGAATCGGTTAATCGCTTATCTTCCAATTCGGATAGGACCGAAAATTCAATTCTTGCGGTTTGCACATGAACCGTCACATCGGGATTGATACGCAAGAAGGAACTGGCGATAAGCAGAATGGCAAGAACACTACCCACCATTGCCTTGATCCCCAAAAGAGCTACCAGTTTCCCCACCACAGACGCTTTCGTGGAGGAGCCCTCAGGCAGTTCAATCGACTTCCCCTCTAATTTAGCCCGGATGACGCCGAGAAGAATCTCAAATTCTTGAGACCCGGCCGCACCGCCCCATCCAAGAAACCGCAATGATTGAATCCCGGTAAAGGCCAGCGGAATGGCATTGGCCTCCAACATCACCGGGACCACTTTCTCCTCCTTGAGTGCCTGCCTGGCTTCAGCCCGCACCCACCGGGAATTTTTTGCGTGGCCCGTCCATAACACCACCGCACATTTCGCCCCATCCAACGCGTCTTCAATCGTTTTATCCCACTCGCTTCCCACTTGAATCTGGCGATCCCACCAAACGGACAGCCCCGATCCCTCCAACCCCGCAGCCAGCCGTTGAGCGATCGCTCGATCCTCGGCGGCATAACTGATAAAAATATCCTTCATAGCTGACATAACTGAAGGCCGTACTCCCTTTAGGGAACCAGAGAAGGTTGATGGAAGAATTGAATCTCTTTGGAGATGGTTTGATTTGTGGAAAGAGAAAATCCAGTGACCTCCAGTTTGTAAAGGCCGGGTTCCGCATCCTTGGCTTCCCAATGAATGGTAAAGGGACGGCCCGCACGTTTTCTTCTGAAGGTTTGGCTCTCTACTTCTTTTCCTGTGGCTTCCTGAGTAATGGTCGCCATCAGTCGCGCATCTTCACCGGTTTTCAGGGTAAAAAAATACCCATGAATTTTTGAAGGGGGCACGCTGTGATACAGCACTCCGGGCGCCACCCGTTCAATACTGGAGGCCGCTTCGGCATCCAGGCGAATTAGGGCTCCCAGATCGTACAAAGCGAGCCTGGGGGTGAGCTGTTGTAAGACGGGATCAGTCGGCCAGGCAAAAATATTCTGAAACCCTGTTTCCCATGACCGGGCAGGCTGGACTTTGTCCAACCAATAATAGGTGTGATAATCCAACTCCCGAACGGTCAGGAACACATCGTGGGTCTGATCTAAATAAAACTGAAGTTTCACCGAGTTCGGAAAATTTCCAGACGGAAGGGGTTCCTGATAATCCGCCAGAACGGAAATCAATTCCACGTTGCTCCCGCTTACCGGCTTGGATTTGACGCCTTCCTTCCAATTTCCTAGTTGTTCTTGATTCCTGGTTTGATAGTCCAAATCCGTTTGAGCCAGGAGTTGGGAGGAAACGCCTCCCAGGACAACCAGAATCAGGAGCAGTCCTAATGCACACCTTTTCATGACCACGAACTCCTCCTCTTGTTCGTTCCGAATACCTCAACTTTGAGGTCATTCGATTGAAAAACCCGAATGAAGATGCCGGGAAGTCTAACGCGGATAGATTTGTGAATCTAGTGGAAGTCTACCCATAAAGATGGCAATGACAGGTGGGAAACGAGATGAGACTAACCGAAAGAATCCGTATGGAAAAAACATTTAAACAGATTAGGTCCTTCTGCTCACTTCTCACTTTTCACTTGCGCTAACTGTTTACGTTCCCAACCGCCGCCGACGGCTTTAAAGAGGGACACCATGTTGGTGAGCCGGGCACGTTCGGTT
>JAOUGQ010000232.1 GCA_029865515.1 Nitrospirota bacterium | reverse complement strand
GCCAATTGCACCAGTTGGGATGTGGCGCCCTCTTTCCAAGCCGTGCCATACATAAACGAGGGAATGGTGACGGTATTATAGGCGATCAAGGTCATAACGATTCCTCCAGGTTCAATGAGGTACTCACTTGGGCCTCTCCTTTCCAGTGGGCACAATCGCTACGTGAAGTTTGGGCATCTATTCTATCGGCTCCTCTTGTAATTTTCAGGGATCCAAGCAGTATTTGGGGAGGGGACGGTTAACTTTGGCTCCATTGGGAATCTTGTATTGGCCCCGCCGCAGGAACATTTCTTCAAGACAGACGAAAATTGTCAGTAACACCGGAAGGCTTACTACAAGTGTTCACGGCCATGGGGGGAGCAAAGATCCTGATCGGGTCCGAGCGGAACGATACGCGTGGGGTTGATGTCATCGTGGGTCATGTAGTAATGGCGTTTAATGTGATCCATATTCACGGTTTCTGCCACTCCATCGTACTGATAAAGATCTCTGAGGTAGCCAAATAAATTGGGATAATCAACAATGCGCCGGATATTGCACTTGAAATGTCCATGATAGACCGCGTCGAATCTGATGAGCGTCACAAACAACCGCCAGTCTGTCTCCAGCGGGTTTTTGCCAAAGAGATAGCGTTGAGTGGTTAAACGGGATTCCAACACATCCAGCGCGTGAAACAGCAGTCTGACCGCTTGTTCGTAGACCGATTGGGACGTCGCAAACCCTGCGCGATAGACCCCATCATTCACATATTCATAAATATAGGTATTGAGTTGGTCAATCTCCGGTCGAAGATCAACCGGATAGAGGTCTAACGCGCTGTCGGTGAACCGATTAAACACCGCATTGAACATCCGCATGATGTCGTCATCAGAATTACTCACCATACGCCGGGTTTTGTTGTCCCACAATACGGGCACAGTCACGCGTCCACGGTAGGCAGGGTCATTTGCCTTATAGGCCTCGCTCAGAAATCGAAACCCGTTGACAGGGTCAACCGAATGTCCCATCTCATCTTGAAATGCCCAACCCCGGTCATCCCGGATCGGATCGACCACCGTCATCCCAATCGCCTCTTCCAACCGTTTGAGTTTTCGCACAATAATCGTGCGATGAGCCCAGGGACAGGCCAAGGACACATAAAGATGATACCGCCCACGCGCCGCAGGAAATCCCGAACTGCCATCTTCCGTCACCCATTCCCGAAACGCATCACATTGACGCCGAAAGGCGCCTTCCCTGGTGTGCTCGTCAGGAAATTGCGGTTGCAAGATCAGTGTATCCTCTTGCCCTTAGTTGCCTTCTTATCAAACTTTTTTAACACGATGGGAAGTCCTTATAAGGCCACACCTTCTCGACCCAGCAAAGACCTTAAGCTCTGGATCACCGGAAAAACCTCCTGGTTCCAGTCTGCGCCTTGGCAATCAAAGGCTTTCTGTTCTTCCTCAACAATCCACCGATCTTCGGCAAAGATCCCATTGGTAAACCACACGATAAACGGCCACAAGAGGTGTATGAGTCCGGGAATCGAAGGTTTCCGGACCATCATCAACCCAAAGGTGTGATTCATTCGTTGCGCCCGATCAACGGGAACATACACATTCCACAAATTCAAGGCCGGTTCAATATTCCCGGCTGTCCAAAACTTGAGTGTTTGATAGGGATATTTGGTACAGATGGTCATGAGGTCATGCTTCGGGCCATCAGCCGATTGTTGGGCATTTCCTATAATGAGTTTCTCTCCGAGGGGTTGGGTCCCTTTGACCCGGGAGAATGTATAGTCGACTTCCACGACATGCGTCCGTTCCCGAAGATCCAGAAAGACCGTTCGGATTCCGCCCATCAGTCGACGATGCAAAAATTGATGATTCATGTCCATGAGGTTCTCATGCATGAATGAGTAGTGACAGCTCACCTGACGGTCCAGGTATCGGGTTTTATAATGTGAATCGCCTGCTAAGGACACCTTTGGAAACTCAACCTCTTCAAGTCTGCTCACCTCCCCTGGAAACACGAACACCAACCCATAGGCTTCACGACAGGGATAACTCCTGACTCCTGCCGGCCTTGGTTGATTCTTTTCCAAATACGGAATACCCACACAACGTCCGGTCTGGTCAAATGTCCATGAATGATACCCGCACTGGAGATGCTCTCCGTTCACAACCCCACAATGGAGTGGAATCTGTCGATGGGCACATCGGTCCTCTAGAGCATAGATCCCTCCGCTTTTGGTTCTGACCAATACGATGGGATCGCCGGCAAAGGACACTCCAAGCATCTTCCCCTTTTTCAGGTCCCTGGAGCGTGCGAGGGGATACCAATAGTCCGGGTGAATACCCGTTTTTCTCAAATCGGAAGTGGGGGTCGTCTTAACTGATTGAGACGCAGAGTCTTCCAGGGGCATGGGATTGGCGATATCCTTTTGTCTGTCCTCGTCTATTTGAGATCGCTCAATCATGAAATCCTCTAAGCAGGTGGGCAAAGTCGCTGGGAAACGTCTGAGAGTCTCCAGCGGTAGAGAGAGATCTCCAATCGAGTCAGATTGGGGACTGCCATATCGTGAAATGAGGAATAAATGGCATCGGACTCAAATGGTTCATTTCTGAGGGGTAGTATAAATCGTGTGGTCTCAAATATCGAGTCGGAGCGATTCCTTTTTTAAAAACCTACTCGGTCGATCGCAATGGCCGGAGGGCAAAGGGTCAAGCAGGCATGAACAAGGGGAGCGCTGGGACAGATGAGGCGAAAATCTGTTCATGGCAGAACGGTTGGAGGGGATGCCCACCGCGTCCTTTTGGGACTCTCCGACAGGATACCCCCTCAGCTCGCTGAGGGGAGGAATACGCAAATGTGATTAAACAATACAGTTAACCATTTTAAAAATGCCCCCCAGCTTGCGGGGGGGAGCTTCACTCGTTCAACAAGAGAGGCCTATAAGCGAGAGAAACCAACTACCTGCCTTGATTCACGAGATTCACTTCTCTTCTCACGAATCATGTTTTTATTATTTGATAGGCCCGAGCCCATGCTGGGTGGGATCCGCAGACCTGACAGGCATACTCAGGTGTCGAGAGTGGAGAGTTTCATGCGTTTTCGTCCCAGAACCCATGATTGTAATGCCTTTATCCTGACCCACCACCCCCTGAGTTATTGCCCATCGGTCATCTTGTCAATAATTCCCACAAGAGCCTCTGTTTGGACTATCCCCCTTAGCCACTCCTGCTCACCCTGGCCGTTTTCTTCCCAGCGATCTAAATAACTGTTTTAAACGCTCGGTTCCATTTCCTGCCTTCTTGGGCCATGCCTCAACATTCTTCACAACACAATCGGTGAGGATGAGGAAGTCCTGTTTGCAATAGAAGCCTCTGCCCCAATCTGGTTTTCTCCATGAATTTCTCGGTTTAGGCATTGGACCTACGGGTTTATGAAAACGATCTTCTTTGTGAAAAGAACCTGTGGCCTGCTCAAAGCCTCCTAAGCCGCGTATTTCTGAAAATGACGGAATTGGTGTAAGGTATAAAAAAGAAAAGGAGAGCACTCCTTTGAAATAATTCTACTATAATTAATCAAGCGGACAGGGTTGGCATTAGAGGGTGGAAGGTAGTGAAATTCCCAAAACGTTCATGGTTAGGTGCTCCATCAATCGGACGGGCCTTATTGACCCTTACCACGGTGTTTATTTTAACCTTGTTTGGCATCTTGCTCTATACCGTCACTACTATTCAGAATCAAAAACTCGATAGCGTAATGCTGGATCTAGCGGGACGACAGCGCATGTTGAACCAACGAATCATGAAAGAAGTGTTATTGACTACCCAGGGGATACCCGCCGATTATCTTTTTACCCGAAACATTTTGAACCAGACCTTGGAGGCCCTCATGTTTGGTGGAGAGGCTGTGGTTAATCTGTCAACAGCAGAAAAAGTGACTCTCCCTCCTGCCCCTACCCAGAATATTCTTCAGGTATTGGGTGAGCAAAAAACTCTGATTTCCGAATTTTCGGCAAAGACGGACAGGTTATTTAAGATCAAGTCTGATCATCCAGAATTTTATTTGGAATTAGATAGCCTCCTGGCTTTGAATGCCCGGTTGAATGAAGTGGCGAATAAAGCCGTGAAATTATTTAGCCGAAATTCGCAAGAGAAGATCTCCCAAATGATCCTGTGGGAATCTCTGGTCGGGCTCTTGGCGGGATTTTTCGGAGTCCTTTTGACAAGACAGGTCAGATTGGCCAACAGGGAACTGACACATGAAATCCAGGAACGTTCACGAGCAGAAACGGCACTGCGCCATCGCATGGAAATTGAAAATCTGGTGGCGAATCTTTCAACCCAATTTATCAATCTCAGACCGGAAGAGCTGGATGCGGGGATTAACCGGGCGCTGGAAGCCATTGGAACGTTCGGAGGGGTGGATAGAAGTTATGTGTTTGTGTTTGAGGATGCTGGAGAAATCGTGAGTAATACGCATGAATGGTGTCGGCCGGGGATTGAGCCTCAACAATCAAGACTTCAGGGGCTTCCCATTCGCAACTTCCCCTGGTTGGCAGAACGTCTGACCACTTGCCCGTTCGTTCAAATCCCAAGCGTGGCTAACCTTCCGCCTGAGGCAAGTAACGAAAAACGGGAATTTCAATCGCAACAAATTCAATCTCTGGTGATCGTACCCTTGGTCTGGCGGGAAAGGTTGTTCGGGTTTCTTGGATTGGATTCAGTGAAGCAGGAAAAGATGTGGTCGGAAGAGGACATCAGACTCCTGCACATGGCCGGGGAAATTTTCGTCAACGGATTTGAACGAGACATGATAGAAAAGGATTTACGGAAAAGTGAAGCCGACAAAATTGAGGCGTTTCGTCAAAGCGATGCCCTTAAAACCGCTTTGCTGTCATTGGTTTCCCACGAATTACGAACTCCGCTGACGGCTATTAAAGGTTCGGTAGCCGGGTTGATCGGATTTTCAGAGCAGGACAGCTCCGAAGTGCAGAA
>JAOUGQ010000231.1 GCA_029865515.1 Nitrospirota bacterium | reverse complement strand
ATGCCCGATCAAAACCGCGACCATCAGCTATGGAAATCGCGGGAAAAAGTGCACGAAACCCGCCCCCGTCGACGTGGCCCCAAACGTGGCGTGGACTCAAGGGATCAGGCAGTAAATCGGACTTAATAGTGTTTAACTTTCAAATCTTATGCCCCCTAACCCTCTCCCCCACTGGAGGCGAGGGGAGTTCGAGGTGTATCAGTTGAAAGTTAAAATACTACTAAAGAAACCATATGGGCCCATACCGGAAATTCGGTATGGGCCTTTTTTTGAGTTATACGGATTCAGAAATGATAAAGAGGACGCACAGAGCATGATCAATCAGAATTAAAGGACACGTGGGGGTGCTTACGACATCGCGTGCAAATAGCTTCGCAATAAATCCCGCCGGGCGACAATCCCGATTAACTTTCCGGTCGAATCCACAACAGGCACACGAATCAAATGATTATTTTGCAGAACATCGATGAGCGTCATCACGTTAGTATCCTGAGTGACCGACACCGGATTGGCCGTCATGATCTCTCCTGCGTTAACTTCATTGAGTTTCTTCCCTTTGCGCAGGGCAGTGAGCAGATCAAATTCAGAGACAATCCCCAGCAGCTTGTTATTTCCATCGATAATAGGGATAGACCCAAAACCTTCCATCATATACGAGGCCAACATTTCCGCCTCCGTCTCCTTGTTGGCAGACTGCACCTCTTTTTCCATAATCGCTCTCACCGTCAGCTGACCAAACTTGCTATCTCGAACTGTGCCACGATTTTCCGTCATCGGCTTCCTCCTTATGTGTATTCCCTAAAACACGCATCGATTTTCCATTTGCAATGTTCTATGTTTTTTCACCCACAACCATACCCCATCCTTATACCATCACCACAACCCCCTTCGTAAATTCACATTTCCCTTGGGTATATTGTACCGAAGCGCCTAATGCGAAAAAAGATGCTCTTGCACCAAGCGGGTCTCCAAAATTCGATCGGGAGCCCAATTGCGTAACTTAAGATCTCCAGGCAAATTCTTATCCCATGCCGCTTGAGGCACCAACCCCACGATTTCACTCTCCAGAATTCCCACACCCAACCGATGGGATTCCCGCTCCACAGCTTGGAATGCCGCTCGCAAGGAGGTGACCCGAAAATCCGTCAGATTCATGGACACCTGCACCAACTCCCTCGACGGCAAATACACTCCCATGGCCTTGAGAGCAGGCAAACCACCCCCGGAGGACCGAATCGTGCAGGCAATATGACGAGCCGCTTGAAGATCCTGGCTCTTGAGCACCACGTTAAAGGCTATGAGAAAGAAACGGGCTCCGATCGCAATCGCCCCCGCAGTGGGATGTAACACTGTTGGGCCAAAATCCGGCTTCCACCCCGCCTCATGGTTCATCCGTTCTTGCAACCCGGATACCCCTCCTCGCCGGATGGCTTCCAACCTGGCCCGCGAGAGCATCACGCTTGCCTGTTCATAGAGAAATACAGGAATACCCAATTCTTGTCCGACCCGCCCGCCTAAATCTTTAGCATAGCCGGCACATTCCTCCATTGTGACGCCATGCAAGGGAATCAAGGGTACCACATCCACCGCCCCAATTCGTGGATGCTGTCCGTGATGGGGTCGAAGATCGACACAATCCTTTGCTTGTTGGATAAAATGAAACAGCGCGGTGGCCATGGCTTCCGGATCTCCTGCCATGGTGAATACAGACCGATGGTGGTCCGGGTCGACATGGAGATCCAGTAAGGCCACTCCGTGGACGGCCTGAATGCCCGCAGCCAATTTGGAGAGCACGGCCTGATCCCGACCTTCGCTGACATTCGGCACACTTTCAACTAACCGATTCATGGCTTTTTCCTTCATCCGGCTGCACGGCTAGGAAGCCATTTGTTCATGCCGCGTTTGCACTCAAGCGGGTAGTGGCTTTCCTTGACACCAAAAAAATTACCATATTATAGTCGAAATATCTGTTTTGTTGAGGTTTTGGGGGAGCCATCGCTAAAAAATACAATCCCATCGATGGCAGAGAGCTGCTATAATCTGTCACACTCAATCCATGACGAAGACTCCAGATAGGCTACCCATCATTTTCCTCATCAAGAAGGTGATATTATGAACGCCACCAACGTTGAACCCGCTACCGCCCTTGCCGAGCTTCGAGAAACCAAACCCGACAAAGTCACCCTTGTCGTATTAAGCGGAGATATGGACCGCGTTATGGCCGCCCTGATTATTGCAACAGGAGCAGCAGCCATGGGTATGCAGGTGACCATGTTTTATACCTTTTGGGGACTGAACGCCATCCGTAAGGAAAATGTCAGCAGCACTCCGAAGGATTGGCTGCGCCGCGCATTCGGTTGGCTCAACAAAGGAGGAGCCAGTCGTCTCCCGCTCTCTCGATTTCATTTTGGAGGTCTCGGAACCACCATGATGAAAAAAGTCATGAAAGATAATCGCATGCCCGGCATACCCGAATTGATGGAAACCGCGCAGGATCTTGGAGTGAAGATGATTGCCTGTACCACGACCTTAGGGTTGATGGGCATTTCAAAAGAGACACTCATTGATGGGATCGACCAACTCGCCGGGGTGTCCACTTATTTGAATGAAGCCCGCCATGGGTCTGTGAATTTATTTATCTAACATTCCAAGAAAAAGGAAGCCCGATCATGCAAGCCGATGTGAAGCTCGATACATTGGGGTATTTCTGTCCGATGCCCATCATTCTGACCTCAAAAAAAATCAAAGAACTTCTGCCAGGGCAAGTGCTGGAAGTCATTTCAGACGACGAAGGGATTAAAAAAGATATGCCGGCCTGGTGCGAAACCACCGGCCATCACATGGTCGGCATGGAAGAAGAGAACGGGGCAGACAAAAAAGTCTATAAAGCCTACGTCAAAAAGGCTGGCGGCTAGGCCCTCACATTTATTGCTCGGCTCCACAGTTCATAGGAATCACTCCCCGTCCGACGCCTCCGATCTGCAGTCTCTGTCTCTCACGATTTTCAATTCTCTCCTTACTTGTATCCTCATTAAGGTATGTCCTCCGATGATGCTCCACGACCACCACTCCCTTCAGACCCATGCCATCGCAAAAGAAGATCTCTGCCATCAGGCCGTCATTGATCCACACACAGCAAGAGGGCTTTGGCGATTTCAATGGTATCAAGCCGGTTCTCGAGGGGGAAGATTCATCAACCCAGCGTGGTAAGCCGGGAAAGGCGAGTTGTTAACGATCAATACCAAAACGGACGCCACCACCCTGAACAGCCGACTCGTAGCTCCTATGGTTTTTTAACTTCAAACTGATACACTTCAAATTCCCTCGCCCCCGGTGGGGGTGAGGGGGCAATAACATTAGGAATTAAACCACCATAGGCGAAGGAATTCTTGGAACGGCTTTAGCACATTGTCGACTGCGGGAAGTGTGAGCGGTTGCCCCGGTAATCAACAAAATCTCTCGTCTGCCACATAACACTCTGTGTCAGCTGCGGAGGGGGAACACTCATGCAATAGGAAACGAAGGGCCCCTTAAAGGCATCTGCCTCGACACACGAGTTAAAGGGTTTTAACATCAAGAACTTCGATTTCGTATATGAGCACGGCATTGGCAGGAATGAGGTTTTTTATCCCTGCTTCTTTGTATCCGAGGTGAGGACTAATTTTGATTTTTCTTTTTCCACCCTGCTTCATGCCTTCAAGGCTATACTCGATTCCTGGGATTACGAGGCGGCCACCGACAACTATGTCTTTGACATTATTTTCTTGAATGGGATCGCCTTGGTTCAACCATCCGTTCAAACGGACCGTCACCGTGTCACCTTTCTTCACAGCCTGCCCGGAACCTACGGATTCTGAGACAAGCTTGATGCCTGGCTTAATCTCCATGTTGTTTTGCCACCTAACATCCCAGATCAGTTGCCTATCCACCTGCAACATCGCATCTGCCAAAGATCCTTGATGCCGGACCGGAACATACCCTATGCCCCAATCTCGCCCCCTCGAAGGGTGGTCTAACTTTTTATATCACCAAGCGTCGGAGGGTCGCCTGAAATGAATCGTTGAACGGACTATAGAAAAGCAGTTAAGCCCGTTGCCTTTCAACAAGACTCCTTTGGTTTTTACATTCGTACATCAACAAATCCCCCTCGGCCAGGAATGCTTCAACTGTACGGTGCTTCTCAGGATTAAATTCGACGATGCCATAAGAAAATGCAATATCATAACCACGATTGGCTTTTTGAATATATTTTCCTAATGACTGACGGAATCTCTCGATAATATCCTCTGCAAGTTTCTTTGATGTGTTGGTGAGCAATACGACGAATTCATCGCCGCCTAGCCGTGCGAAGATGTCTGAATCCCTGAATACGCTTTTCATTTGTGCAGCAAAGGCTTTTAAGGCCCAGTCCCCTTCAGCGTGTCCAAACCTGTCATTGATCGGTTTAAACGCGTTGAGGTCTAAGAAAACCAACGAGGCGGGAATACCCTGTCGAGCACAGAAATTGAGGCCGTGTTGCGAGAGCATCATAAAGCCTCTTCTGTTCGATATATTGGTCAGCTCATCTAGCGTAGCCAATTGTACTGCCTCAAGTTCGCGTTCCACCATTGACGCAAGGTCTCTTAAGGCTTCGAGGTCTTCCTCGCTAAGACTTCGTGGTTTCCGGTCAATAAGGCACAGAGTCCCTAGCTTGCTCCCGTTCGGGAATCTTAGCGGGCAACCGGCATAAAAACGAATATGGGGTTCATTCAAAACCAGCGGGTTATCTGCAAAGCGTTCGTCCTTTGTTGCATCGGAAATAAGGAATATCTCGTTACCGAGAATCGCATGCCCACAAAATGAAATATCTCGTGGTGTCTCCCTCACGCTGAGACCTTCACAGGACTTGAACCACTGCCGGTTTTCATCAACAAGGCTAACAAGTGCGATAGGCACCCCGAACATCCGCTTCGACATACGAGTCAGACGATCAAAGCGTTCCTCTTGGG
>JAOUGQ010000230.1 GCA_029865515.1 Nitrospirota bacterium | reverse complement strand
GTTGTCCCGTCCAATATTCGGCGTAGATCACGCCAAGGGTTTTTCCTTGTATCTCCAGAGGTGTGGAGAGTTTGATGCGATCATCACCCGGTTGATTTTGAAAGAAGCCTTTGGGTTCATCAGAGACGAATGTTTGGGTGACCATCAGCGGGATTTCGGAGGAGACGTCCTGGGTCTCTCCAACCTGTGTGAGCAGGATTGGCTGTTCATTGGCGTCGGGGCCTTTCCCGTATAAACGGAGGAGTAGAAGGTCCGGGTTTCGGCTCATCAGATCATTCAAGTACTTTTCCCGCAATGAGGCATTTTGAAATTGTATTTCTGATTTAAATCGCGCCCCGATTTGACGCAGGAGCACAAGGGATTTCGAATGGATGGCATCCTTGGCCAATTCAGCGACGTAATACTGATGTAACCCTTCCGTGACCAGAATGGCTCCTCCCACAATCAGTAAAATGATCAGGGAGGCTTTAGCTTGGAGTTTCCAGGGGTGTAGCCAGGGGAACATTTTTAACAATTCAATAGACCCTTATCATACATGGAAGGATCCTTGGGACGCCAAAGGCCTTATTGCTGAAGGGGAAGTAGTGAACGTGTTCATATCGTTCATCTCCGTCGTGAGCCACTGTCATTCTGAGCCATTCGGTAAGGCCTAGGGTAAGGTCCAAGAAGAATCTTGTTGAGCTGTGGGTGCTCTATCTGGGCACAGATACTTCGCCATGCACTTAGAATGACAAACTGGTGCGAGGCGTATGCTGTCAACATGCGTTTGTTTCATGGCGAAATGGTGGTATTTCCGTTTTGACCATGCTGCAGCCCGCGCCTAGGTTTAAGCCCAATCCTTATTCCTTACCCCTGATTCCTCACAAATTTGTGTTTCTGAGGTTTAGACGGGGAAACGGCCGATTACGGATTTCTTGTTCTTTGGTAGTGTTGGCAGGATCGGACAAATGCGCGCAAGAGTAGTTGCGTTGTTTGGCTGCGAAGTTGTCGTTCCGGGTGCCATTGCACGGTAAAAATCTGGGAGTATTTGGGATGTTCCATCGCTTCAATAAGTCCGTCGCTTGCGACGGCGGAAGGGATGAAATTGGGAGCCAACGTCCGGATGCCCTGGTGATGCTCGGTGGCTACCAGCTTGCGACCCTTTCCCAGGATTTTGGCTAATCGGGTTCCTGGAATGACTTTTACGGGATGAAGCCCGTTTTTCTTCCCTTCATGATCCACGTTGTACCCGTGCTTGGGCGGATGGATATGTTGGTAAAGGGTTCCACCCTCCAAAACATTGATGAGTTGCATGCCATAGCAGATCCCTAAAATGGGTAACCGACGGATTTTCCCTGCCTTGTAGAGCCAGGCTTCGAATTTTGACCGGTTTTGAAAAGCAATTTTTGTGCGTTTTTTCGGGCGTTCCCCATACCATCTCGGATCCAGATCGTCCCCTCCAACAATCACCAATCCGTCGATACCTTCTAAATATCGATTGCGAAGCGATTCCCGGTGGTTGATTGGCAGTAATACGGGATGGCCACCGGCTTCGGTGACGGCGGAGGCATAGCGATGATCGCATAACAAGTCATAGTTGGCGAAGTCTTTCCGTTTAGACACGGCTTCGCAGGTGATGCCGATTAGCGGCGCGGGAAAGCGTTTACTCATCGATGGACGCTCCCTTGCGGCCGAGCCACACGCGCTCGGTGCTTGGAAAGGGGACTTTTAATTCGCTGGCAAAATCCTGCAAGGTGTTGCCACTGAGCAAATGGGCTAATCCAGAGCGATACCGCTTGGCAAATCGGCGCTGCCAGGTTTGCGGGTGCTCGTGTATTGCCAGGGCCACGGCATCATGAATGAGACGAGCTCCGTTATATTTGCGTTTGAGCAGACGAAGAACCTCATAGATGTCTTCAGGAATATCCATGGCGTCGATTTCCTCCCGGTGCTCCCATAAGAATCGGTCCAAATATTCAGGGGCTGAAATCCATTCGCGTTTCCAGGGGAGTTTGGCTCTCATACCTTTGGTCGCGGCTTCCGTTCTGGCGAGGAGATAATCGGCATGGCTCATTCGATTGGCAGCCGGTTTCCCTCTGAGCCATCGCAAGCACACGGCTTTGACCAAGCATAAATTCGCCACGACGAATTCCGGAATGTTGGAATCGAAAACCCGGATTTCCAGTGTCGGGGGCTTGGTTTTTCGTCCTTTACTATAGACCAGTTCCCTGGTGTCAACCGAATGCAAGGTCCCTCGTTTGGTGGGTGTGAAATACGTGGCACTTCCGCGAAGAAACCGGTTGGATGCTTTGGTCGTGACGCGTTTATCCCAGATGGGGGAATTGGCTCCGGTGGCAATGAGCAAAGGGAGTTGATCGTGGAGATGCCAACTGAGTGAGGTGGCTTCTTGTTTGGTGAGTTTGCGATTGGCGACGGAGATGTGGAGGTGAGTGCCGGCAAACCGGTTGGTCCATCCTCCCACAAATAAGGGCACGCGATAGTCCTCATCTTCTTCCCGACTGCGATACAGTCCGCGCAGATATTTTCGCAAGCCGGCCTTGAGGAGAAACAAGCTCTCCCGGACCGTGGTGAAGGGACGACTATTATATTCACTGCCGATGGAGGCATCACGGGTAAACCGTTCTCCCGACTCCGAAAGACCGGCCCGGGGCTTTGACAGGCGCCGGCCAATCTTGTGATCCGTGACATTGATACTGTAGGCCTCAATTTCGACCCCAATGATGATTCGTTGATGAAATGGAGTGTGTGTTATGCCTGCCATGGAAAGATAGTTTGTCCTTTATGGTTGTTGTGAAACATCAAGAAACTCGCGGTTTTGCTGCCTGGTGCCCTCTTGGAGCCGTTCAAGCTCCCCTCCGTAAAGCCATTTCGTGAGGGACCTGGAATCTGCCTGGGATTTGCGAAGCTTGTGGCCGGTGATTCTTTGGGAGACGATTGTGGGGTATCACTGTCAAAATTCAGGGAATCAAACTATGTGGAGCAACACTCAAAAATTACCAGATCTTGGAAGGCCAATTGGTTCTACAATTCAGAGAGAATTGTAGTCTGATGGGCAGAAAGAGTCTAGCAGGGGTGAATATTTCCTCGTGTATTACAGGTTGTGGCGACGGGCTCCAGCTTGTCATGCTAAGCCCCTGACGAAGGATCCGTGCCCAGGTGAACGAGACCATGGAATACGAGATCCTTCGTGGACCTTGTCCTGAGAGGTTGGCAAAGGGCTCAGGAGGACAGGCTCCCAAGGCTTGCTCCATTCGTTCATTGCGCAGCATTCATCGGACATTGTCTGCCCGATAGAGTGTAAAAATACACCTTAGACGGCTCCGACTGCTGCCTTTCCTCTTTTTAAGAGATCGTCGAACCTGTCTTTAAATGTTTCTTTGGTGGTGTCCACCCATTCTCCAGCTTCGTCGAGGGTATCCGTTGCAAAATCTTGCAGATCTTCTCTTGTTCGTTTTCCTGATTGTGGCGCCCACAAAAGACCTGCCGCGACTCCCAGAGTGACTCCGGAAAGAAAGGCCATGGTCCCGATTGTCCAGCGTGAAGAAACTCCTCTCATCTTGCCCTCCCGGTTTAAGTATGTTGGAAATTATTGCTGATGACTCTTCTGCGGCCTTTTACCGCTTCTTATTTTTGAAGCAACTGGTATGCCAATGATATTCAGGCTATTTTAGGTTGAAAATAGTGCATAATCTTGATGGATTTTGCGGTGTGTCATATTGGTCTTCCTTGCGGGTGGGACAGTTTGTCTTTGTGTGAGACGGTTTGTTTTTGTTAAAGGAAAGAATGGATGATTAGTTGGAGTAAGGTAATGCGCCGGGAAGGGGGGTTTTCCTCTTTTTGGGGTCTTCCGGAACCGCATATGAGATGAGAGAGCCATCTTTTGTTTTAGCCCTGGTGACCTTGAAAAGCCTTTGCCGGGATTAGGAGCATTGCTTGATGACCGATGATGAATTGTTGAGGCCGGAGGTTCACCCTCTTGTTGATATGCGCCATGCCACGGTATTTCGGGGAACCCGGCCTGTTTTACATGATCTGTCTCTGGTGATTACTCCGGGGCGTTCGACCGTCATCCTGGGTCCCAACGGGTGTGGCAAATCGACACTCCTGAAGGTTTTTTCGCGGGAACTCTATCCCGTCCTCGGCCCCGACCACTATGTCCGGCTGATGGGACGGGAAACCTGGAATGTGTGGGAGTTGCGGACACAGATGGGGATTGTTTCTGCGGATGTGCAACAGGCTTATCCTGAGCGGACGCCGGGGCTGGAGATTATTCTTTCGGGGTTTTTCTCTAGTCTAGATATTTATGACCATCAAGCGATTAGTCTCATTCAACGTACCCGAAGCTACGAGATGATGAAAAAACTCGGCATTGCCCATCTTCGAGATCGTTCCTTCGGGGAGATGTCTACCGGAGAACAGCGGCGTACCCTATTAGGTCGGGCCCTGGTTCACCAACCTTATGCCCTTGTGTTGGATGAGCCGACTGCGGGGCTGGATATTCGGGCATGTTTTCAATACCTGGAGATCCTTAGAAATTTTATACGCGAGGGAGGGACGGTGGTTTTAGTGACGCACCATGTCCATGAAATTCCTCCTGAAGTGGACCGGGTGGTGTTGTTGAAGCATGGCCGGATTATGGAAGATGGTTCGAAACGGGACATCCTGAATGGTCAAAATCTGTCAGTCCTCTTTGACACCCCGATCGAACTTCTTCACACCCACGGCTGGTTCCAGGTTAGACCGGCCTCACACGACTAAAATCTGATTACGAACAATGCAGGGGGGGTGGGTCATCATGGGTATGAACATAGATTTCGCCGTGCAGGCTTGGAGGAACAGATGCGACCCGGCGAGGCCCTCACCAGCTTATCATGCTGGCTCCGTGGCGAAGGATCTCTGTCCGTGGAGAGCCTACACAAGTTGGCGGGATCCTTCGTTTGGCTCATCTATGAAAGTTTTGTCAAGCGCTAACCTGTATGCCGTCATGTGCCCCCATGCCG
>JAOUGQ010000229.1 GCA_029865515.1 Nitrospirota bacterium | reverse complement strand
GGGGCACTCGGTGGCGGGCTCAAGGGATGTCCTGAAAATTCAACGCAAACGAAGGGGGAGAATTTGATCATGAACATTATTCCAATATTAGGACTTTGTTTTCTCTCGTTCCTATTTGTCTTTCCCAGTGAAGAGGTGGAGGCCAGGGCAAAAGACTATCCCCTGATGTGCAAAGGGGGAGGTGCCATGAAGGCAAGGTTTGATTCTTGGGGTGTGCACGTGGAGTTTGTCGGAGGCAAACAGAGCGCGGGCGCTCGTACCCTTCAACCCGGCGAATGTGCTTGGCTGGACCGGGGATTTCTTCCTGGGGAACCACAAGCATTCTTTTGGGGGGGCGGGTCACACCATGACCATGATGGTTTTCTTTGAAAAGGAGGGTGTGACCAAAATCCATGCCTCAAGTCCCAAATTTAGATACCTGTCCGATGCCATCCTGAATAGGAAAGTATTCCAGGTGCATGCCTATCGAGGAGAATGCCCTGGCCCCAAGTGTAATATTCTAACCGTGACCAAAGTGAATTGATGTGAATGGGACAAATTTCCGACCCGAGGGGGAACCGGTCTACAGACTTCCTCAATTCATGGAAAACGCCCAGCTTCAAAGCCAGGGAACCAAACGGATGTCTACCATCGGTGGGGCTCCTTCAAAGGCAAAAAGAGGGAAAGAGACGGCAACCGCGATTAAAACGGGTACACCGCAAAATCGTATTCCAGGTTTTCCCGGCGAGCGGTGGGGTTTTGCCCTCCGTTAGTCAGTTGCTGGACCTGTTCGATGACAAAGCCTTGTAATTCGCTGACGGTAATCCGGTTGTCCCCGTTGGCATCGGCTTTTCTGTGTTTTAATCCCTGAACCAGGGCATAGGTAAACACTCCGTTCCCCCATTGCGGGCCTTCAAGGCTGTATTCATTCCCGCTGGAGCTGGAAATGACCGAGGCTCCCGTGCCGTGACGGAGATCGGCAAACCAATCCTGCTGAAAGCGTACGATTTCCGGAGATAGACGGCCGGCTCCTTCCTCGTTTCCAGTGTCCGGCACCACGCTGACCCCTCTGGTTGCTCGAAAACTACGCATGACGACACGCGTGGATTGCAAGGTATTCGGATCCGCCTCCTTCACGATGACGGCTTCGTCCTTGTCGATTTCACCCGAAAAGCAGGTATCAAGGAGCAGAACTTTTTGAAGGGCAGGAATACCGTCCAGGAGAAATTCGAATTCTTCATATGGGAGGCCGTTAGCGGCCGGGTCTTGGGCATCGATATCATGCGTGCCGAAATAATAGTTGGATTGCTTATCCGTCATGCCATGGCCGGCGGCAAAGACCACCACAAGATCCTGAATACGTGATTGCATGAGCCAGTCTTTGGCCTTCAATATTTCCCCTCTGGTGGCTTTTTTGTCGGTGAGGCTCAAGATGTGGACATGGGAATTGGTCCCTGGGCGACCCTCGATGGCCTGATAGACATTGGCGAGATCCTGGGCGTCTTTGGCGGCATATCGCAGGTTATACGCCTTGTCCTGATACTGGCTCACGCCGATCGCCACCACGTAAATGTTCTGGGAGACATGCTCGGCCGACAACCGGGTATAGACGGTCTGACGCAACGATTCAGTCCCCTGCTGATTCATGACCGAAACCTGAATTTTATTCCGGCCGGGGACCAGAGGGACGGTCACATCCTGTTCATGCGAGGAGGTTGTTCCGGAAGGCAGCGGGATCCCTGCGGTTCCGTAAACGGGAATATCGTTCACGAACACATTCAACCGGTTGAGCGTATATTGACCGTCGACGGCTTTTACCCTGATCGACAGTTCCGGAGATGTGACTGACACGGGGATGGAATCTGTCAGTATTTCCAATTCAGGCAGATGAAAATCGCTTCCCAGCATCTCCTGGGTCAGTCCCATCTTCTTCAAGCGTTTTTCGTATGCCTGACGGTAGCTTTGAATCAGTTCAGCAGAAGATTGTCCGAGGCGTTCGAGGATAATATCGGGACGGTTAAACCGGAGGTCGAACTGGTCGAAGGGATAGAGCTTTCCGTTTGAGCGGAAGGCGACTCCCCGAATGCGGTTTTTTGACAAACGATAGTACTGGTCCGGGGTCACGGCAGCGTAGTTCTCCCGCCCGATGGAAATGAGGGAGACCTGTTCCTTCCCGGTCTGAACCTCCCAGACCCTGATGGTTCCATCTTTTGCTCCACTGAAAAGCAATCGGCCGTCTGGAGAATAGGTCAGCGATGTGATGTCGCCTGTATGACCGGACAAGGGTTCGCGTTCCTCACCGCTCGACAGATCGACAAATTTAATGAGGCGTCCGTGACTGTAGGCCACGATTTTTCCGTCCGGGCTGAATGCTCCTCCCCGACTCAAGTTGATTTCCATGCCCATCATGGCCTGTTTCGGATCGGTCGGCGGCGTAAGAGACGAAACTCTTCCCGGGGCTGGTTTTCCGGAGTCGGTTTCCCAAAATTGTTTGCCCATCATTCCCACAGAAAATAACATATGGCCGGAGGGACTGAAGGCCAGGGTTTTAATATTGCGCAAGCCAGCGACTTGATTGTGTAGATCGAGAGGGTTATTCATCCTCGCCGATGAGGGCCCCGCGTTCTTTCCAAACCCGGAAAGAGCGAGGTCAAAGAGGGAGCTCATTCCTCCGCCACCGATCGCATACAGCTTATCGCCGGTTGAGGTGTGATAGACTCCGGCAAACCCCTCTGTCGAAAGGGCCAGCATCCGGCCGTCCGGTGAAAACGTCATTTCCTGGATCCCTGTTGGCACATCTGGTGGTAGTTCGGGTTCAGGCATGATCAGGTTGGTGAGGGAAAAACTTTTGAGGGGGATGTCAATGGCCCAAAGTTGTTTCCAGTTACGGGTGTCCCAAAGAGTGACCCGGTTATGAATACCGACAGCGAGTGCATGGCCATCCGGCGTGAAACGGACGAAGACTGAGTGCCAAAGATCGGGGTTTCCCTTAAAGAGGGTTTTGACGGGTTGTTGGGTATCCGCGTCCCATACAGTGGCCTCTCCATGGAGTCCACCCGTGGCCACCAGCCTGCCATCGGAAGAAACGGAGACGGAGCCTGAGGCTGGCCCCGGTATTAAGCCCGTAATCTCTCCGGTTTTGAGATTCCAGACCTTCGCGGTGTGATCACGCATACCGGCAATCAATGTCTGACCGTCTGGAGTGATTGTAAAATCTTGCACGGGAGAGGCCCCCGCCGCAATGGCTCTTTCCTTCCCCGACTCCATATCTCGGAGCACAGGGGCGCCACCCGTCTGTTTGGCTAGAATGAGGCTCTTGTTATCCGGGCTGAAATTAATGGCTGTTCCGGAAATCTCTGTTTGTTGTTTCCCGGTTTCTGCATCAAAAATTTTGATCCCACTTGTGAAGGAAGCCAACCCTAATAACCGGCCGTCCGGGCTGAATGCCAGGCTGGTCCCTATCGCATTTTCTGGATCAGACGGCTTTTTCTGATAAAGAACCTCTCCAGTTGTGGTCTCTCTGACCGTGAGAATGCCGTCCTCTTCACCTTGGGTGGCCAGGAGAATTGCACCTGGGGAAACGGCGGCCAAAAAGACATCAGGAGCACTTCCCAATTCTCTAATCGCCTTACGGCCGGCTAGATCCCATAGGACTAGTTTTCCTCCATTCTCTCTCTGTTGTGTGACCAGAAACATCCCGTCGGGATCTGATGCAAGAGGGGAATGGTCTTCAGAATCGGGAAGTTCAGGGAGAGTTTGGCCGGTTCGGAGGTCCCATAGCCCCATTTTTCGTTGGCTTTTATTTTCCTTCATCTGTTGCCCTGATGCTGCCATCCACTGGCCGTTGCCACTAATGGCGACACGTTCGATGAGCAAAGGGGTGAGCGTTCGCAGTTCCCGACCTGTCGAAACATCAAAGACCTTGACCCGTTGTAAATCAGCGGCAACCACCATTCGAGAATCTTTGGAAAAGGTTAGATACCGGGGACCTAACATGCCGAACCCCGGAAAGGATTGCAGTTCCTGCCCGCTCGCGAGATCCCACAGTTTTGCCGTCTCATCCACTCCACCCGAAATGACATAACGTCCGTCGGGGCTCATGGCGAGGGCTTGAATGAATCCTGTATGTCCCTGTTGAATGACCACTTGCACACCGTCTTCCGTGACTGGGATTTCTCCGACGGAGGTTTTTCCCATCACCTGCTGCATCATGGTTTGGACGTCCTGATCGGTAATTTGGGGAGAGGTGGAAGGCCGGGATCTTTTTTCATGGGACCCTGATGGGGAGCCACATCCTGCGAGAAACAGGAAGAACAGACCTATGAGAAGGCCAAGAAAAACACGCAGGAAGTGTTTGGCTGTCCTCATGCGTAGGCCGGATGGATTATTCATAAGGTTAAATTTTGTGAGTAGGAAAACAAACTATATAGAAATTTTTGAATCTTGGGAAAAAGTTCCGGAAAAATGTTACGTGACAGTTGGTACATATTTGTACGTGAATACACCCTCGATCTTGGATGAAAATCCCCAAAAACATTGGGAAATAGCGTAACTCCAAGAAAAGGTAGAACAAAAAGCCATTCTTTTATACCATGAGGCCTGAGTCTTTTGAACCCTTTCTTGGGAAGGAACGACAAATCCTATAGATCAACAGATAAGGAGAGAAATTTTTTGTGGTGGGAAAGAGTGACTCCATTACACCACTTGGTATCTTTTTTCCCAAAGGAGGACCTACCTCAATGCGTGTTTCTTTTGTTGACTCATTTATGAGTGCGGTGTTTTTTAGTGTGGTCCTTTCTGGCTGTACATCCCCGCATCTCAAGGATTCCGGAAATGAGCAAGACGCCAGGCCCATTGAGTTCCAGAAAATAGTCGAATTCGAGAGGGAGGTTCATTTTCTGACCCCTGAAGGGCGGGACACGGTCATCCAGCCTGGCGGGTATTTAGTTGAAGCTGTGCCGGATGGCTTACAGCTGCAATCGGCAGATCGTGAAAAAGTCGAAGCGGTGATCCTGCAGGCCGAA
>JAOUGQ010000016.1 GCA_029865515.1 Nitrospirota bacterium | reverse complement strand
CCTCTGTATCGACTGATCCAATCAGGAGAGCTGATTGTCGATTTGGGACTCTACGTCGACCAACTCACCGTGTTGCTGTTGCTTCTGGTGACGGGAGTAAGCAGTGTGGTGCATGTCTATGCGTCCCGCTATATGATCGGCGATCCCCGCTATAACCGGTTCTTTGCGGTCATAGCCCTCTTCACGTTTTCGATGATCATGCTGGTGATGAGCAATAATCTGCTTATGTTGTATGTATTCTGGGAGATCATGGGTATCTGCTCCTACTTGTTGATTTCCCATTGGGGCCAACGGAAGTCATCCGGTCAGGCCGCCACCAAAGCGTTTTTAGTCAATTCGGTTGCCGATGTCGGGTTGGGCTTTGGAGTCATTCTGGCCTATTCCACCTTTGGAACGCTGGATATCCAGACCATATTGGTGGAAGCCCGGGCCATGCAGGAGGCGACGATCAACCTGCTTGGCTGGCTAGGGTTGGAATTGCCCATTCACATCTTAACCCTCATGACTCTTTTTTTATTCATAGGGGCCATGGGAAAGTCTGCACAAGTGCCCCTTCATGTATGGCTTCCATTTGCCATGGAAGCTCCCACGCCGGTATCGGCCTTGATTCACGCGGCAACGATGGTGAATGCCGGTCCCTTCCTATTGGTTCGCATGAGTCCCCTGGTGATACTCTCGCCGGTAGCCATGACCGTCATCGCGGTAATAGGGGCCATCACGGCGCTCTATGCAGCCCTGGTATCCCTGACCCAGGTGGATATCAAACGCATGCTGGCCTTCTCCACGATTGGTCATATCGGTTTCATGATCATGACCTGCGGGGTCGGAGCATTTGTGGTGTCTATTTTTCATATGCTGGCTCATGGATGTTTGAAGGCATTTTTATTTTTGTCCACGGGAAATGCCCTTCGATCGGTTGGCACACATGGACCTGGAACCACCTCATTTCCCCAACAGGGAGCCTTAAGCCGTGCTATATGGCCATTAGTCTCAGGGGCTGTGCTGTTAGCCTGCCTCCCCCCTTTTCTTATTTTTTCAGGGACCTATGAACAATTGTGGATTTCTCAACAAATGGCTACCGCCCAATGGACATTTTGGATTATTGGATTTCTGACCGTGTTTTTTACAGGCATGTACACCATTCGTGGAGTTCTCATGTTGTTTACTCAAAGTACGTCGGCTGGCCATGGGCTTGGAATGGTCCGTGAAACTATGCAGCCAAGCTTCTTTTCTCCTAAGCACCTCGTAGGGATCCTATTTGCCATTGGAATCGTCGGAAGCCTGTTGCTGGTTTCGTGGGACTGGTTTGTGGAATTTTTGTCACCAGTTATCGGACATCGTTCGGCTTGGGCGCCAGTAGAATCCTCAAGATGGATGAATCCTCAGCTTATCCTTTCGGTGGGCGTGGCGATCGCTGGTGTTGCGGTCGGCTACTTTTCCTTCACGAAGTCTTGGGGACCATGGGTTACTCAATCGGCAATGGGAAAACGGTGGTATGTCCATTTTCTGAATAAACTGTATTTCGACGAACTGTATGAGGCGTATCTTGTGCAGCCAACCGTTGGATTTGCTCGATGGCTATGGCAGGTTGTCGACCGACAAGGGTTTGATGCACTCATCCTGGGCATTGCGAGTGTGACGGTGGGAGTGGCCAAGTGGCTTTGGCGAGTGGTGGACCTGCGTGGCATTGACGGGATAGTGGTGGGTCTGGGACGGAACAGCGTGGGAATGGCCGGTTGGCTGTGGCGGGTGGTGGATCTCCGTGGTGTGGATCGGGTGGTGGTCGGTGTCGGGAAACACAGCATTGGGATTGCCAACTGGCTGTGGAACATTATCGACGTCAAAATTCTTGATAAAAATGTGAATCGTGTGGGGGATCAGGCCAAGGCCACAGGGGACATGATGCGGGAACTGGAACCCCGGACATTACAGCACCATTTGCTGGTGATGATTTTCTGGCTCATTGTGGGGATGGGCCTGTTGTTTTGGTTTGTCCTGTGAGGGGCCGGTCGCTTTCCAATGATATCGACGCAATTTACGTGGCACGAAAATTTACAGACGGTGATGTTTTGAAAAAAAGTGATGGTCTGAGCTTGCCTGGGAGCTGTAATCATCGACTTTTCATGAAGGGAAGACTATGAGCACGATCTTCACTGAACATCTTCTGAGTGTCATGATCGCCATTCCTTTTTTGGGCATCGCGATTATCTCCTGTATTCATGATCAGGAATGGATCCGGCGGGTGGCTCTGGGGTGTACTCTGGTGGATGGTGCGCTCTCCCTGTTGCTCTTGAGAGAGTTTGATTTTGCCATCCAAGGCATGCAATTCGTGGAACGGGTGGCATGGATGCCGACCTTCAATATTCAATATGCCGTCGGGGTGGATGGAATTAGTCTCCTCCTGGTTTTGCTCACGACTCTGCTCTGTCCTTTTTGCGTACTGTGTTCCTGGAAATCCATCACCACACGGGTGCGGTCTTTTATGGCGATGATTCTTCTGGTGGAAGGAGCCATGATTGTGGTGTTTACCGCACTGGACTTGTTTTTGTTTTTCATGTTGTGGGAGGTCACGATGATTCCCATGTATTTTATGATCATATTGTGGGGTGGGCCCCAACGAATCGCGGCCGGCATCAAATTCGTTTTGTACAGTTTGTCGGGAAGCCTGGTCCTGCTGCTGGCTATACTCGGGTTATACGTGGAGGGAGGGAAAACTTTCGATATCTTAGCCCTAGCTGAACACACGTACACCCCCGAAGTACAATTCTGGATTTTCTTAGCCTTCTTTTTGGCGTTTGCCATTAAGTTGCCCATGTTGCCGTTTCACACATGGCTGCCGGATGCCCATTCCGAAGCTCCCACCGCCGGAAGTGTCATTCTGGCTGGGGTATTGTTGAAAATGGGCGGGTATGGATTTTTGCGATTTTGCCTACCCATGTTTCCGGAGGCCTCCGTGACTTTTGCCCCGTTTATCTTGTGGTTGTCGGTGGCCGCTATTTTGTATGGCGGGTATATGGCCTTGGCCCAGTCAGATTTGAAGAAGTTGGTAGCCTATTCGTCCATTTCCCATATGGGATTTGTAACCTTGGGAATTTTCGTGTTCAATAACCATGGCATTCAAGGAGCTATCTTGCAGATGGTGAACCATGGCATTACGACAGGAGCACTCTTTTTGGCAGTCGGACAATTGTACGATCGGACCCATAGTCGCTCAATTCAGGATTATGGAGGATTGCAAAAATCAATGCCTCGGTTTGTAGCGCTCTTTTGTCTATTTTCCGTAGCATCATTTGGATTACCCGGAACATGCAATTTTATCGGAGAATTTTTAGTCCTCGTCGGAACATCCTTCGAAAGCTATATGATGGTTCTACTGTCCATGGGGGGCATTGTTCTCGCTGCGGCGTATATGCTCTGGATGCTACAACGGGTGGTATTGGGCCACCCCAAAACTCCCACCGTCTCTCAACTTTCTGACCTCAGCATGCGAGAGTTGGCCACGGTGATCCCCCTTGCGATTCTGATCTTGTGGATCGGAGTATACCCATCCCCGCTCATGGAAATGATGGATTCCAGCGTCACGCACCTGGTTCAACATATGGCCCAATTCCAGAAGGGAATGGTCGCCGAGGCTGTCTTTCGATAAACAACCAGAGCGAGAAGGTCAAGAACGAAATCACCAAAACAATGAAATAGAGATGAGAAACACTCCAAATAAATGGTGATGCCAAAACATGCTCCCTTTGAAGTCCAATCTATGATGTGATCAATCTTCTCTTCTCCTACACCCACCACTTAACTTTTCCTTTTCCCCATTTAACACTTCGTTATTCACTTTTTTAAATAATTCTCCTTATCCTAAAAAAGTGGGTTGGAAGGCAATCGATTTTTTGTCATATCGTATTTTTCCAAATTTCTTAAATTTTCCAGTAAGTTGCGAGTAATTAGATATTACGGGTTTCCTCAAGTCCACCAGCCGGAAAACCGAGAAAAATAATCAATACGCCTTTTCGGCGATATTTCCATCCTTATCATGGGGAAGTAATTGAAAAGAAACCGTATCCTGAAAATGGTTCTAAAGTTCAAAAAGGAGTCCTGGGGCTCAACCAAAACCGATCGTCAGAGAAAACGGGTTGAGGAAAGTTGGTGGAAGGAGGAGCATACATCATGAAACGGGTCAATATTTTTCTTGCCGCAGTGATTTGTACAGTTTTTGTCGGATGCGTGAGTCAGCAATCACATGAGCGTGCCCTGCAAGAATATGAAATGAGCCAAGAAGAATCTTCAGCTGAAATTGAACGATTGCAGCAGATGATTGAAGAGAGACAAGTCGAAGTGGCCCAGCTTCAAGAAACCAAAACTGAACTTGAGCACACCGTTGAGGTACAAGACCAAATAAAGGAACAACAATTAGCTGCAGTTAAACAGGAATTAGAAGCTCTATATTCCCAAATCCAGGGTTTAGAAAACCCGTCCGGAGGAAATTCCATGGTAGCCTCAATTTTCGGGGTTGAGCCCGTGGACTTTGAAGATCTGACGGCAGCTCTCAAAAAAGTCAGGGCTAGCTTGGATGATCAAGTAAGCGATTTTTCTCAACTCCGAAAACAAAATAGTCAATTGGAGGAAGAACTCTCAGCTCTGGAAACCCGACTCAAAGAAGTAGAGCGGTTGAAAAAAGAGTTGGAACAGGTTCGTGCGGCACGTGAAGCCCAGGAGGCTCAACTGGCTAAGGTGAAACACGAAGTGCAAACTGTGGGTGAGGAAATCGATCGTATTACAAGAGCCCTTGAAGATAAATTTGGTCATAGCCTGGTGGTGACTCAGCACCAAGACCGGTTGGTCTTAACTCTGCTTGGCCAAGTGCTGTTTGAATCGGGTGAGGCTGACCTGACACCGCTGGGGCTTAAAATCATGAAACAGGTTGGTCAGGTTTTGGCCACGTTGCCGGATAAATATATTCAAGTCGAAGGACATACCGACAATAATCCGATTTATGGACGATTACAGCAACAGTATCCCACCAATTGGGAACTGTCCACAGCCAGAGCCACGACGGTTCTTCGCTATCTGATTGAACAAACCAGGATGGACCCCAAGGATTTTGGGGCTACCGGCTATGCCGATACCCGCCCAGTGACGACCAATGAGACGGAGGAAGGGCGAGCTCAAAATCGCCGAGTAGAAATTGTCCTCTATCCCGACCCGACCATTCATGAAAGGGAAACCGTCGCAACGCTTGCCCGGTGAAGCCTCACAGCTCCCTTGCCAATTTACAGATATTGTTTCCCCTTATGACTGGAGGAGTTGTCATTAAGGGGAACGGCTCTCTGAGCGGGTTGCTCATTCCCTCTTCACCCTCTCCGTCCCTCCTCAATAAAGCAAACGTTAGGACAACGATTCTTGTTTAATGGAGGGAATGCCCTCCCAGGTCTCCAGAATTCGTGAGACTATGGTGTTGGATGAGGCCGGTATCGTAGAGCAGTGTCGTGGCAGGCTCCAATAAAAAGTAGGCTGTCAGGAGTCCAATGCTGGTCATGGTAATGGTGTAAGGAAGTGCCATCCAGACCATCCGGCCATACGATAGTCGAATCACCGGGGCCAGGGAGGAAGTCAACAGAAACAAAAATGCGGCCTGCCCATTTGGAGTGGCGACACTCGGAATATTGGTCCCTGTGTTAATGGCGACGGCCAGAAGATCAAATTGGTCCCGGCTGATGGTGCCGGCTTGCAGGGCACGTAAGACTTCTTCGATGTACACCGTCGCGACAAAAACATTATCGCTGATGGCTGATAAAATGCCATTGGCCAGATAGAACATGCCGATTTGATGAGATCCGCCTAAACTTAATCCATATCCAATAATTCCGGCAAACAGGTTCTGGTCCTGGATGACCGCCACAATGGCGAAAAACACGACAAGGAGCGCCGTAAACGGAAGAGCCTCCTTGAAGGCCTCTCCGAGTTGATGCTCTTCGATAATGCCGTTAAAGGCGGTCACAAACACGATCACCGTTAATCCGATAATCCCGACCTCCGCCAAGTGAAACGCCAAGGCGACAATAAGCCAAACGCCGGCAATGGCTTGAATAATAAGCTTAGCCGTATCCCCTGAATCCCGCCGTTTCTGTTGCTCGGTTTCGAAGTCCAGCAAGATATGGCGAACCGGATCGGGGAGTTGAAAGCCGTAATCAAACCATCGCATTTTCTCGACGATCAGACAGGTGGTCAATCCCATGGCAAAAACCGGAATCGTCACGGGAGCCATGCGGAAAAAGAATTCCATAAATTCCCATCCCGCTTTGTCCGCGATAAGAAGATTTTGCGGTTCCCCCACCAGAGTACAGACCCCACCTAACGCGGTTCCTACTGCGCCGTGCATAAGCAGGTTGCGCAGGAATCCACGAAAATTGTCCAAATCTTCCCGGTGAAGAGAGCTAATTTCATGATCGCTCGTGGAATCATGGGAGGCATGGGAAGACTTGCCTGAAGCCACCCGGTGGTAGATGTTATAAAAACCCAGCGCGACGGCAATGATGACCGCCGTGACCGTCAGCGCATCAAGAAACGCAGACAGAAATGCGCCCATAATAGAAAACAAGATCCCCAACCCAATTTTTGAGCGGACCCCTAGCAAGATTTTTGTAAACAGAAACAACAAAAGATCCTTCATGAAATAGATCCCGGCCACCATGAAGATCAACAACAGGATCACTTGAAAATTATTGAGGGCTTCATGATAAACCGTGGCCGGTGTGGTCATTCCCAGCAGGACGGCTTCTAAAGCGAGCAACCCTCCAGGTTGAAGCGGGTAACTTTTGAGAGCCATCGCCAGGGTAAAAATAAATTCCAGAATGAGGACCCAACCCGTGTAAAACGAACCAAGACTCACTAACAAGATAGGGTTGATGATCAGAAATCCCAGAATGGTCAGCTTGTACCAGGTCGGAGTGTGGTTGAGAAAATTCTTTATAAGTGCCTGAGGGACTGTGGTCTTCATTGCAGTTGAGTGACCTTTCATACAAGTGGCGCCAGATAGACCCTGGCCTGTCAAACGAATTTCACAGTTACAAAACCCATAATTCTTGCTCTCTATTATCCAGGCCTTTGAAGTTGCACCTTTTAAATAAAAGGTTAGGGTACACGATGAAGCCTCATGAGTATGTCAATACATCAAAATCGTATTAGGGCGACCGTCTTATGTGTGAGTTCCCAAGTTAAATCAAGGAATAATCCGATAAAGCGTTCTTCCCCATTCCATACCAGAAACGGTTTCAATGAGACTGTAGGATGTTCAGGATGCAACTTCTGTTGGAGGCACATCGAAAGGATGGGTGGAGCCGCTTACATGAGCCGCGTGGCGCAAGGCATCCAACCGAATCGCGTATCGATGTCCAGGTTGTACCTGATCAAGCACTCCTAGTCCCGTTAGGATCCGAGCCACGGCTGGACGCATACCCACGAAAAATAAATGCTGGTGATGGCTTTTCACCATCACCAGCATGTCTTCGATCGCTAAGGCGGCAGTTCCATCGATGGTGGGAACCGACGTGAGATCGAGAACTACGCTGGAAAAGGTCTTGAATCCCTTCAACGATTCAAGACGGCGGACCATGTCCTTGGCCGAACCGAAACTCATCGGCCCATTCACATGGATCATGACAAGCCGGTCCTTATTACGCTCTAAGATGCGTTGCTCTTCAAGCGACAAGGGTGCTTCCGGATCTGAGCCTGTGATGATTTTCAAACTGTCAAGTTCCAGGTCTGCCATCCGCTTCACAAACATGACGCTGGCAAGAACAACGCCAATACCTACAGCGGTAATCAAATCGACCAGGACGGTCACCAATAACACGACGACCATGACCAAGACTTCCGTGCGGGGAGCCTGGACCAGATGTTTCAGCATACGCCAATCGATGATATCGAATCCGACTTTTATCAGCAGGCCGGCCAAGACCGCCAGGGGAATTTTTTCCGCCAGAGGGCCGAGGCCAAGCAACGTGCCTAATAGCACGACCGCCATAAACATGCCCGAAAGAGGAGTCCGCCCTCCGGTCCGAATGTTGGCAACGGACCGCATGGTTGCTCCTGCACCGGGAATGCCTCCGAAGAACCCCGCCACCATATTTCCGATACCCTGCCCGATCAATTCCCGGTTAGAGTCATGTTGTGTTCGCGTCATATTGTCACACACAAGAGAAGTCAACAGGCTGTCAATCGTTCCCAGCAAAGCCAGAACAAGGGCCGATTCCACCATTAAGAGGAGGGCATTGGTATGCATGGTTGGCCAAATGGGGACAGGAAATCCCGCCGGCACTTCACCAATAAGGGGAAGCGAGGGGAAAAAGTAATTTGCCACGACGGTTCCTACAATGAGGGCCAATAAAACGGGAGGAAGACGTTTGCCGATCGAAGCGGGCGTGAGGTACACAATCCCCAGAGTGAGAGAACCAATTAAGACCGCAGGCAACGAAAAGGAAGCCAAATATTCCGGCATGGCCATGAGGTTGGCCACAACCTTGTGCTCGGCTTCCAATCCCAGAAAGGGTGCGACCTGCAAAATTAAGATAATCCCCCCGATGCCGCTCATGAACCCTGAAATCACAGGATACGGTACCAGGGTGATATAGCGGCCAAAGCCAAGGAGCCCAAATAACATTTGAAAGCCCCCACCCAAGATAACGGCAGTAAAGGCCAAGGCCGGCTCATCGGAAAATTTCAAGATAATTCCGGCCATCACCACAGTCATGGGGCCGGTAGGCCCTGAAGCTTGGGCCGGAGTTCCTCCGAAGAGGGCGGCAAAGAATCCCACGAAAATCGCCCCATACAGGCCGGCAATCGCCCCAAGTCCGGATGTCACTCCAAAGGCTAAAGCCAGAGGGAGGGCCACGACAGCAGCAACCAGCCCGCCATAGAGATCACCACGAAGATTATTGAAATGGAGACCGTGTATCCATGAAAGGGCTGGATGATTGGCCGTCATGTTTTTTTCAGAAAGGGAAGGCAGTTGTCAGGTGGTGAGCAGAACGCATAGGCCGATTCAGACAAGTCAGATGTATGGTCACTATAACCAACCCTATGAACGGACGAGTCATAAGTCCGATCAATTACCCACCAGAGGACGCCTTGGCCGTCCGCTGAATAAATTGGCCGATTTGAAGGCCAATGGATGCAAACATGGACAAGAGTTCTTTGTCAGGTTTTTGAATGTCCCGGTGGAAGAATTCCATGACACCAACAATGTCGGAGCCCGATTTAACGGGAAACGCGAATCCGGAATGAAGACCTTCTTGCGCAGCAGCCGAAGCGCGCGGAAAATTCGGGTCGGACACGACATCGGTGATCCAGACCGGTTCAGCACTTTTCCAAGCACGCCCGGGTAACCCCACCCCCCTGGCGAATGTGATGCCTTGTGAGGCTTGCTGAAAGACTTCCAGGTTTACATGTGGAGAATGCCAAATTTTGATACAGCGTAGAATTTGTTGTTCTGGCTCAACCGTCCATATGGCTCCGAGATCCCATCCTAAATTGTCACAAATCGCTTCCAGGATGAGGGGGGCAGCCTGAGTCAATCCAGTTGATTCGGCAAGAACATTGGTTAAATTGTGATGGGTGGCCAATCGGCGTTCTTTGTGTTCACGTTCGATAAACTGCCCGATTTGAAATCCGATATTCGAAAGCATTTGAACCAATGTTTCATCGACTTCTTCAGGAAATTGGGAGAAAAACTCGAGAACCGCTCTGGTATTCCCGGCCAGGCAAATGGGAATTCCGAATCCGGCATGAAGTCCTACTTCCAGAGCTGTCTGGTTTCGAGGGTCTTTGGGATAGTCAGCGAGGTCCTTGATCCAGATCACTTTACGAATGTCCCAGACCTGCCCGGCCAGTCCTACATCCGGAGTGAGTACCCAACCGGAGGCAGGTGATGCCATTGCTTGGGCCTGCGGAGAGTCGGATGGCCAAATAGCCGCGGCTCCCAGGGCCTGACGTTGATAATCCATTCGCCAGAGGATGCCCACGTTCCATTCCAGGGTGTTGCAAATGGCTTTGAGAATTTTGGGGTAGGTCTCTGTGATGCCGGTTGCAGAGGCCAGGATGGCGACAACGGCTTCGTGCAGAGCCAGGCGTCGTTCTGCCCGTTTCCGATCCGTGATATCAATGCCAAAACCAATAATCCCTTTCTTATCGCCTTCCAACTTACACAGGCAATTCAAAAACCACCAGGGTTTCCCCTGCAAAATCCCCTTGCTCTCGTAAAAAACGGAATTGGCGACAGTCCCTTCCTTGACCTGGTTCTTGATCTGATCGGGGGGCTCCAGGGGAATTCGTCCAATAGAGGTAAAGTCTTTTAATCCAAAGCGAGCCAGACCGCGACCGAAGGACTCATGCATGACTCCTTCCTGGTCGATTCGAAATGCCACGGCCGGCATATTCGACAAAATGCCGGTCAGCATGGAACTCTGGTCGCGAGTCGCCGCGTCAGCCTCTCTTACCTGCATGGCTAATAGAGCGGTGGACCAGATGGCAAACAGGGCGATGGAGCGATTGGTGACCCCGATCCATGGCTCAGCCCCCGAAGGTGAAAGCGAATACCCCACGATCGTTAAGAGGGTACACAGGCCTGCCAGGCGCAATGGGTCATTTTTATCTGGTGACCGGAGAGCGATCAGCACGACGGCGACATAAGGGACCGCTTCGGCAACTCCCAGCGGGAGAAAGAGGTCCACAATGAACACGACCGTGGCCACAAGCAGGGCCAGGGCTAAGATTTGCCCACGGTTTTTTTGAGGACGTTCAACGGGACTTTGGAGGGTCAGTGAGCTTGGCATAGAATAACGGTATAGACAAAAATCGCGAAAACACTATTAAATTTAACAAGAATCGTTTAAAGCCCACGATACGAAAAAACCCCCAGATCGTGCAAGTGGAATCTGCGGAAAGCCGGTTCCTCGCTTTCAGTGGAGATGGACCAAATTGAGGCTGGAGAGCAGGATTTTCATTGACAAGTGCCCTATTAGAGATCGGAAGGTCATAAGGAGACTCTTCAACTTGACTTCCTTTTTGCTCCTATGCGAAGCATGCAAAGGTGTGAAAGGTATGCATGATGGGAATATGCGCATGAATCCTCCATCCCCTCAAGCCAGTATTTATCACGTTGCAGGGTTGGATGAACGTGACCGTGGGTTTAATCGCCAAGTCCACGTCATCCCGTGTGAAGAAGGATTCCAGGCCGGGCTTCGCTATGAATCGCTCCAGATTGAAGTTGAACCGGTTCCCATAGAAGGCCAGGCCCTGCGATGTCTCATTCACCTCTTGCACGAGAGGGGCTACAGGCAATTACGAACCCAACGTATCTTTATTGGAGACCAGTACCTGGGCAGCCAGGAACTCTGGGTGGAGTATCCTGACCCCGAGTCCTCTCTTGACACCAAGAAAACATGGTCGTCGTGGTTTCAGAAGATTTTCGGTCGTTCCTCACTTTCGTAGATTTCCACTTTTTTAATCTTTGTTTTTCCAGAAAAATTGGGGGAGGAACTCCTTAAGGGTATTGCGAGGAAGAGGCAAGGGTGTGCAGAGTCCCGACGCCTGATTCTGTGGAGGCGACGGAGGGAAAGTAACTGATGATTCGACGGGGGTTGAGGCATTCCCGGATTTTTGGAGAAAGATCAACGGGACGAATGGCATTGAGAATGTACAGCCCTTCATCCTCTTCGGCCAGGTTCAGGACAATCGATTCATCTGGAGAAGAGTGTTCATCATAGATGAGGAGGATAGGCCGGAGCCGGTTGGCCAGGTTAACGCTGGTGACAATGCCAATTTTTTGATTACTCAATTGAACAAGTGAGCCCGGAGGGTAGACTCCCAACTGCCTGATCAACGAGACAATAGCGTCATACCAAAGCGTGTGACGACATTTCACGTACAAATACGATAAAGCCTCCGAGGGAATGAGAGATCTGGCGGGATCCGGATGATGGCATAGCTCATCATACTCATCCACCACCATGACAATTTTGGCAAACGTGCTGATTTGGTCCTCTTTCTTGCCTGCCGGATATCCTGACCCATTGAGGCGTTCGTGGTGTTGGCGAATCACTTCACTCGCTTTATAGGGGAAATTGGGCAGCTTGCTAACCATCTCCACCCCGAATTTCGGATGGGAACTTAAAAAGCCTTTCAGCTCTGAAGGAGACATGGACCCTTTTCGTAGTAACTGCTCTGCCGGAAATTTGAGTTCGCCCACATCATGAAACATCGCTCCGAGAGCGAGTACTTCAGTATCTTGTCGTGTGAATCCTAAATCCTGTCCGACCATGAGAGATAGCGAACAGACATTGAGCGCGTGGAGAAAAAACTCCTCGTTGGATTCGTTGGAGCCGATCAGGTTCAGAAGCGCTCTTGAGTTGTCTGACACGTCTAGAATCTCGTAAAGGTTTCCCACAATTTTCTGTGCCGTCCGGATTCCACGAGGTCGGCCGGAGATGACGTCCTGCATAATAAGCTTGCCTTCCTGAACAACCTCATGAAATTGAGTGCCAACTTTTTGCAAATGTTCCTGGTAGGTATGGAAGGCTTGGTGCTGGGCGACTTTTCGTTGAATGGGATCTTCGGGAACTTTCTCAGTCTCTAAGAAGGCGGATTCCGAAGTGGAAGATTCAGCCGAGTGTTCCTGATCTGGTTCAACGACCTCTTGGACCGGTTCCCGGACGGGTGTCTCCGTTGGTTCGGATTGGCCATACTCGGGGTCTGAACGGTCGGGATCGAAATACAGTTTGACCTTAGTGAGTCCCTGAATCGTTTTTAATTCTTCGGCCGTGGTGATTTTAAAGGAATTCGTTGGGAAAGGATGGCTAAACCAGGATCCCTCAATTTTGATGTACAAGCCCAGTCGTAGAGTGTTTAAGTGAAGTGGAACGAATGGCATATCAGGTCACGATATTAGGCATTGAACATGGTTGGGCCCGTTTATAGATTGACCCCTGTCTTTTATTCTTGGCCATGGGGAAACGAAGTGCGGCTTGCCCGCCCCCGCTTTTGGGCGTTTCTTCTACACGAAGATTTTCCAATGACCTTATCGGAAGGCAATATGCGAAAATTGAGGAGAATTCCATACAAAAATAGAAAAGTGACACAAATGGATGGCGGTCAATGAACCCGGGTTCGTCAGCGGTGAAGGCTAGGGGATTCAGGACATGTTCGTGGCAGTGATACTCAAATCACAGATTTTGCAATTGTCCCGATATGGGCTGACGCTAAGGGTTAAGCCACGCTATCTTATGGATTGGCAATACCCAATTGCATCCGCCCTTCGGACTCTATTTCCCGTTGAACCTGGGAGTTCCAATCAAGCGCTCTTGACATTAGAGGCGGCTTTTTCAGATCCGAGACGGCTAGGTGCGCTCGGTGAGCATTTTGTCTCTGGTTTGGTGTCTTATGACAAGGTTCAAATTCCATCATCCTGAAAAGGATAACGAACAGCTATCTGGCTTTCTCCTTGTTTCTACAACAATCATTGGCCCCGCGTATTGATCAAGGATGTGTGTTGTTCTCGGCTTATGAATTGTTGGCGGCGTGAAACACGTCTCATAATTTTTTAACCGGAGAACTGACGGCGGTTCATAAGAACTTCGTCTAGCGGATATGCCGGCGAATCAGGTATCGGTCGGGGAAGAGAAATTTTTCAAAGATTCTTTGGTGTGGGCTAAGACACTCTCGAGTTTTTTCCGCAGATCGGCAAGATCTTTAGAGCGAAAGGCGGTTTTGGTTTTCTGAAGGACTTGAATCGTCTCAAATACGGCTTCACGAAGATGAAAGTAATCGTGTGGGGAGATGGGAGAAGGATTGGGGGGCGGTGAACCTTTTTCGAGAACACGCAAGGCCCCTTCCCATTGCCCCGTCGATTCCTTCATCTTGGAATCCGTCAAAAGAATTTCCTCAATCTCTGGATTGGAGATCGTGGATCCCCAGGTTTTAAGCGTTTCTTCAATTTTGGCTAAGCGTTCCATCCGCAAGGCGGCTTCTTTCCTGGCTTGTTGCACAGAACGAAGGACTTGTTTCTGTTGCAAGCCTTGTTTGATTGCCGCCAAGAGGACGCTGTAGTCGATCGGCTTAATAAGATATTCCAGCACATGAAGGCGAATGGATTCCACGGCAGTAGGAAGCGATGGATATCCAGTGACAACAATCACCGGCAGTTGCGTGGATTGTGCTGGGATCTCCCTCACCATCTCTAACACCCGTTTACCAGAAATATTGAGGTCGGTGATGAAGACATCAAAATCCCATGCACGATCCAACGCTTGACCCAGTTCTTCGGCATTGCGCACCGCGTGGCAGTCATATCCTTTTTTTTGCAGGAGATCTTGAGTAGCTTCCACATAGATTTCTTCGTTGTCGGCCAGGAGAATGTGACCTTGAGAGATGGGCATACCAGATTCCTTTCTGGAAAGGAGAAAAGGGGCTGCACTCCATGCAACTGTGGAGTGCAGGATTTGTATACCATTGTCTCATAGGGATTCAAGAGGGAGTGATCTCTGAAGACTCAGGTGAAATTATTATAAATGAGTCTTCTTTTTGGTGAGGAAATCAATAGCCCTACGAGTGTTGGTGTGGGACAACCACAGGCGGTCCGTAGGGGAAGTCGGGGATTGCGGTGCTGCAGACGAAGAAGCCACACGGCGATAGGGGAAATCTCTCCCGCCACAACCAATGGGGTCGATCCATTCACAAAAATCAGGAAGGCGGTCATCCTCATGTGCACGGATGGGCCACGGAGGCTATGGTAAGTCGGGAGGGAAGAAGTTGGGTTCATCATCCTGACCTACCTGGGTAAGAAATGAAATGTGCACATCTGAAGGGCGGGAGACGAATTGGGCGACAGTCTAACTCACTGAAATGAGAAGTGCCAGGGGAAAATGTGTGTGAGATGGGCGACAGGATGAGGTGAGATCAATATGGTCGAAGCGTATTGCCTAGGCGTGGTAGTGAGCTTCCACGAGTTCTAACTTTGGAACCTCCACATCAACGTGGGTTCGTTGAATATCAATAATCACGGGCAGAAGTTCGTCAAACACGGTCACGAGGTGGGGATCGAACTGTTTCCCCGCCTGAGAACGGATTTCGTTCAGAGTTTTCTCAAGAGGCCAGGGGTCTTTATAGCACCGTTTGGATGAGAGGGCATCGAAGACATCCGCGATAGCGCAAATTCGCCCGCTTAGCGGGATATCCTCACCGGCAATGCGATTCGGGTACCCTGAGCCGTCCCATTTTTCATGGTGAGTGAGGGCAATCACTTCACCCATCTTCAGGACCGCGGACTGGCTACCCGATAAGAGATTTGCGCCAATGACCGTGTGTTGTTTCATGATGGCAAACTCCTCCACCGTCAGCTTCCCGGGTTTCAAGAGAATCCGATCGGGAATGCCTAATTTTCCCACATCATGCATCGGTGTGGCGTGGAACAGGATGTCGCATTCATCCTCGGTCATGCCGCTGGCTCGTCCCAGGACGGTCGCGTAATGGCTCATACGGACGATATGACTGCCGGTTTCATTGTCGCGATGTTCAGCCGCCCTGGCCAGGCGATGCACGACATCAATTTGTGTCTCTTTGAGTTCTCTTGTGCGAATTTTGACGATTTCTTCGAGAGTCTCATTGTGCCGTGACATGGCTTTATTCAAAAGACTGGCTTCCAGTAAATTGCGAATTCGCATGAGGACTTCGATTTTATCGAAGGGCTTAAGCAAAAAGTCTTTGGCTCCGGATTCCAAGGCCCGCAGCCGTGTTTCACGATCTTCTTCCGAGGTGAGGACCAGGATGGGCAGGTAGGCATGCTGATGAATAATTTTCAATTGTCCCATGACCTGAAAGCCATTGAGTTCAGGCATGCGGATATCGAGGCAAACCAGATCCGGCTTCAGCTCTTTAAACAGCGACACAACTTGAGTGGGATCTTGAGTGGAATGGACATGGAGATACCCGGCATTTCGTAAAATGCTCTCCAGGAGCATGATATTGGTCATTTGATCATCCACGATAAGAATCGTGGCATTTTGGCATTGTTGTTGAGAAATCATGGGTGAGAAGGAACGTGGTGATTAGACTCGGATGAAGATGGAATCTTCAGTGTTCCGTCAGTAGATAATTCAATCAGGAAGACTGTTTGTTCTTTCTGTACGTTTACTCATTTTCGGAACCTCCCTCAGAAACTTGACGACAGATAACCGACCTTTTTCATGGAAAATTAATGCCATAGCATGTTGTATGGCGAAGGTTCCCAATAGGTGAAAATAGTGGAGTGGCCAGGGAAACAAACGGAGGAGTATTGCGTGGTACAAATCAAAAAAAATCTGGGGTTTTTCAAACGACTCTGTCTTTCTTTAACGAGCCCGGGATGAAGAGAGGCGACGAGCTTTTGGAGCTGGTCAATGGTCCATAAGGAATCGTTTGTTCGATCTCACGGACCAAGTCAGGCGTGTGGCGGATGATCAGGAAAGGGGCTAGGGAAGAGTTGCAGGACTGACAGATGCAAGGTGAGGCGGTCTTGAGCCATGGCATATTCCTATTTCAATTGAATCGGTATGCAAGGCGAATCAGGCCTGGCTCCTTGATGAAGCAGTGGTGGCTTAATCGTCTCTGCGAGAAAATCACGTTTCCGGGTGTGTTGGGATCACGTCAATCCCTTTACTTAATCTGTTGAGTCTTTGGCAGTTTGATATTTTGCGAGGAGGTGACTTCTTTTAACGCAGTCTGGACACGGTGGAATTCCCGGGAAATTTTGCTGAGGAACGAAGGGATATCTCGATCCAATTTTGCTTCACTCGCTTGCTCAAGTTCATAGGCCACCTGAGCCAGAATGTCTGCACCCATGTTCCGACAAATACCTTTAAGCCCATGGGCGGTCTCGGCCAGACGGATGACTTCATGGTTGTCGATGGCCTGTTCGATCGCCGAAACACAGTCTGTTGCATCTTCCACGAATTTCTCAGCCATCCTTACCACAAACTCTTTTCCCGCCATTTCTTCCCATTGTTGCAATGTGCTCAGATTGATGGGCTGCAATGGTTGCGTGCTTTCCGCAAGAACATCGGGTGCTGGTGGAAGGAAGGGAGGGAGGGAAGGGTTTTCCGGTTCCTGAGGTTGGACTTTCTGTTGGAGCCAATGCGCGAGCACCCGTGCCAATTCCTCCGGTCTCAGGGGTTTTGATAAATAATCATCCATGCCTGCGTTGAGGCATTTCTCCCGATCCCCACTCATCGCGTTCGCCGTCATGGCAATAATAGGCGTATGTCGAGTCTGACCTTCCAACCCACGAATGGCCCGTGTGGCTGCGTATCCATCAATCTCGGGCATATGGCAATCCATCAGAATGACATCATAGGACATACGTGAAAGGGCCTCGATCGCTTCTTGTCCATTGGCCACTACGTCGGCTCGGTGCCCGAGCCGTTCCACCAGCATGACCGCCAATTGCTGATTCACGTGGTGGTCGTCGGCGACGAGAATTCTTGCCGCCTTCTGACCACGCAAATTCTGAAGATGATGGAAAGTGATGAATGGACGAGGGACGGCTGTGGGGTCCTGTGGTTCATATCCCATGACCGTTTCCAGACAGGACTGTAATTGGCCTTTCCGAATCGGCTTGGTGAGATAGCCAATAAACCCGGCTTCTTGAGCAGCCTTCGCATCTCCCCGTCCCCCCAGAGAAGTCAGAAGCACGAGGCGAACGGACGCGATTGCCGGGTCCGTTTTAATCGTGCGCCCGAGTTCCAGGCCATCCATCTCAGGCATTTCCATATCCAGAATCGCCAGATCAAAGGGCTTGCCCTGTTCTGTGGCCTGCCGCATGAGGCTCAGGGCTTCGGAGGGGGTGGCTGCCATGGATCCGCTCATGTGCCAGTCCTGAAAATACTGCAACAATAAATGGCGATTGGTAGGATGGTCGTCTACCCCACAGACCTTGAGTCCAACGAGGCCGATGTGTCCCGGGTTTATCGCGTGGGGGTTCGAAGGTTGTTTGGCAAAACAGGCGGTAAACCAAAAAGTACTTCCTTGTCCGGGAGTGCTCTCCACCCCAAGAGTCCCTCCCATCTGTTCCACGAGCTGCTTGGAAATAGCCAACCCCAGGCCGGTGCCTCCGAACCGGCGGGTGGTGGAACTATCAGCCTGAGAATATGGTTGGAATAGCTTGACCTGGGTCTCAGGGGCTATGCCGATGCCGGTATCTCTCACCTCCACTCGAATGGTCAGGGTTTCTTTGGTTTCTTCTACCCCCTGGATATGGATGACGACCTCGCCAATAGCCGTAAATTTGACCGCATTCCCTACCAGATTCATGAGAATTTGCCGAAGACGTCCGGGGTCTCCTTGCAAGGCGGTCGGCACCGTGGCGGACACCAGCCCCACGAGTTCTAAATGTTTCTTGGCGGCGGGTCCGGCCAGCAATTCGAGCGTTTCCTCCAGTGTGGTGCGAAGATCGAAATCAATCGTCTCGAACTCTAGCTTTCCGGCCTCAATTTTTGAGTAATCAAGAATGTCGTTAATGAGGGTCAGGAGAGTTTCTCCTGAGGCCCGCACTGTTTCCGCAAACTGCCGCTGTTGGGATGTCAGCTCGGTTTCGAGCAACAGGCCCGTCATCCCAATCACACCGTTCATGGGGGTCCGGATTTCGTGGCTCATGGTAGCCAGAAATTGGCTCTTAATGGTTGCGGCGGTTTCGGCGCGTTCTTTGGCTTCCCGTAATTCCTGCTCGGCCTGTTTGCGGTCACTGATATCACGGACAATGCCGGTGAACGACCGGCGCATTCCTAATTTCACCTCGCTGACGGCCAATTCCATAGGGAATATCGATCCATCTTTTCGTTTGCCTAAGAGTTCCCGACTCTTTCCGAAAATGTGAGACGGGGTTCCTGCAAGGTACCGTGCTAAAGAGGCATCGTGTTGCTCATGGTGGGGTGAGGGCATCAGGAGGGACACATTATGCCCAATGGCTTCTTCCGAAGAATATCCAAACACCCTTTCTGCTGAGCTGTTATAGGATTGGATGATTCCCTGTTCATTAATCGTGATGATGGCATCCGCCGCGGTTTCCACAATCCCGCGCATGCGAGCGTCACTTTCCTCGCGAGCGAGTTCTCCGCGTTTCCGTTCGAGCACCCGTCCGAGTTGCGTCCCGATGATTTCCATAACCTCCAACAGGCGGGGATTCGGGGATTCCTCCGAGCGGGAAAAAAATTCCAAAACCCCCATGACGGCATCGCCCGTCATGATGGGAAAGGCAAATCCGCCACGGATGCCGAGATCGCCGGCCATGCGGGCCCTGGGGAAGTTGGGGTCTCGAGTGACATCCGGAATCCAGACGGCTCGTCCGTGAGCTAAGACCCGTCCGGGAAGGCCAACTCCCGCAGCAACGGTGGTGTGCTCCGTGAGTGTCCGGAACGTCAGAAATTCCTGGGGGTTCTCTAAATGCCATACCGTGGAGGGGATCAGGGTCGGAGCGTATTCATCCTCGCGAAAATAGACGTGAGCAACCGGCCATCCGGTATAGGCACAAATACGATCCAGACAGGTTTGAAAAGCCATATCCACAGATTGGGCTTCGTTCGCGGCCATCGCCACTTGTTGCACAAGTTGCATCAGTTTCGTTTCTTGGCGTAGGGCCGCTTCTGTTCGTTGTTGTTCCGTGAGATCTCGCACGAATGCGTAAAACGAATAGGTTGCTCCCTGAAAAATAGGAATGATGGTCAGCTCAATGGGAAATTCCTGGCCGTCACGATTCAGGGCCGTTAACTCGAGACGCTGATTCACGATGGTCCCGTTTTTCGTGGCGGCAAATCGCTTCAGCCCTTCAACGTAAGCCTCCCGGTATCGGGGAGGGATGATCGCGTTGGTGAGTGATTGTCCAATGATCTGCTCCTTTGACCAACCGAAGATGTGTGCCGCCTGCGGATTCCAGGTCGTGACGAGTCCATCGGGGTTGATGCCGATGATGGCGTCCAGCGCGTGATTGATGATCAGGCGTATCTCATCCAGGTTTTCTTGCAAGGCGTTGTTGGCGTGTTGACGCTGTTGGACCTCGGAGTTGACCCGATTTCTGACTTGGTTACATTCCATCTCGTTTTATCTGACTTCGGTATAAGGTTTCACTGCGATGGTGCACAAAACATTGTCGGTGCCGAATAGTCCCCAGGCACTGGCTCCAAGCATAATGGGGAATCCAAAGAGCCAAAAAACGATGGAGGCAATACAGAAATCCACCACGTTTTTGATCGCCACGTTGATACTGATTTTGGCCAGGACAAGGCCCGTTTCCATGCAGGTGAATCCGGTTTGCATGAGCAGAACCAACGCGGTGCAGGTCAGCATCCAGATGAGTGAGGACAATTGTGAATCGTGTAACATGGTGTGTCTTGGTGTGTTAGAAAAACGTC
>JAOUGQ010000015.1 GCA_029865515.1 Nitrospirota bacterium | reverse complement strand
TCTGCTTCAAGATCCGCTCCAGTAGCGCCAGATTTTACGTAATGGACCTCGGCGCATCCATAGATGAACAGGCTTGCGATACCAATCAGGTGTAGCATTTTTATCATGACATCTCTCATTTTTGGGATTGATTAAAGATTGCTTTAAATTGATTTGAACCGTGAGGATGATGGGTGACAAGCCGCTTCATTACCAGGTGAAGCGGAGAAATCCGGCATTGTAGTCAGGGGCATTGATGGAGGGCGGCAGGAGGAGGCCTTGTTCCTGTTTGAGATCTAATCCCTTCGGGAAACTCTCTGGCGGGACGACCGATTGAAGTGCCTGGAGGCTGTGCATTTCGACTCGGAATTCAATGCCTGGTAATTTCCCTGGAGATTTCAGGTGAAGAAAAGGACTGCTTTGGGATTGGGAGAGACCCTCTTGGAAATTATTTGGATTGTAAATCGTTTCACCTAAGAGTCTTTTTCCCCATCCAGGCGTTCTTCGTAACTCGAGAGAACTTTCTGCAGTCGGATTATCAGCGGGCGCAGGGTCACCCGCAGTCAATACTTCGTCCGCGTTTAAGGCTGCCACGACATTCACATTTCCTATTGGACTTAGATGAACGAGCATACTGAAGATGGATGCCATTACAACGGGTGAAGCGCTGACTACTTTAGAAACCATCATGGTGTGACTCCAGTCTTGATCTATGAATTATATTTTACCATATGGAAGAAGCGCCGTGGGTTTTTGACCTGTCAGCCTCTTGTTGTATTTTACTCGACAGCAACATCCATTATTTTCACTTCTGCCTCAATCAAGACTTTCGGCAAATCACCATTCATCGAAAAATAGACTGCTACCTTTGATACTATGCGGGTTCAAATGCACTGTTCGTGAGATGGCAGAGAAAGGCATGAGATTTTTTGCTCTCGACCAAAGCAGCAAAGCATTGTGTAGGTCTATTCAGATTACTGGGCACACCATCTCTTCAACGTTTCCTTGACGGTTTTTGTGATTGCAAGGTATTCTCCTTCACTATTCTATTCTGCACATTTTTATTGTCACTTAATTGATTCACCACAGGCTCCTATGAAGATTGAAAAAGGCAAGAATATGCAAACAAGCAAATCTCAAGATGAGCTTGAATTTTCAGAGGAAACGGAAGAGGTCACTCCAGAGGAATACCTGGACCCCTTGCTTCAACAAGCAAAAAAAGCTGCCCGCCCGTTGAGTGGGATGATTGCCATGAAAAAGAATGCTGCCTTAATGGCCATGGCCGATGGGTTAGAGGCCGGCGAGGAAGCGATTCTTGAAGCCAATCAAAAAGACCTTTCAGCTTTTGAAGGAGATGACTCGCGAGCGGCTATGGCGGATCGGCTCCGCTTGACGCCATCCAGAATTGCCGACATGGCAAAGCAAATCCGCGAGATCGCTCAATTGCGGGATCCAGTCGGGGAATCGATGGGTATCTGGCAACGGCCCAATGGCATGAGAGTCGGTCGTGTGCGCGTTCCGATTGGGGTGATCGGGATTATTTATGAATCTCGCCCAAATGTAACCGCCGATGCCGCAGCCCTTTGTCTCAAATCCGGCAATGTATGCGTGTTGAGGGGAGGGTCCGAAGCGCATCATTCCAATCTGGCTCTCGCCAGGATTCTAGGAGAGGCTGCCCAAAAGGCGGGCATTCCGGAAGGGGCTATTACCTTTATCGACAAGACTGATCGCGAAGTGGTGCTTGCCCTGCTTAAAAGCGACCGGTATATCGATCTCATTATCCCTCGTGGCGGCGATGCTCTGATGCAGACTGTGACTCGCCACGCCACCATTCCCGTGATTAAACACGACAAAGGGGTTTGTCACATTTATGTGGATTCCGACGTGGATCTGGCCATGGCCCAACGAATCAGTTTTAACGCCAAGGTTCAGCGATGTTCCACCTGTAATGCCATGGAAACCCTCTTAGTGCATGAGAAAGTCGCCAAAAAATTCTTGCCGCCCTTGGCGGAGCAATATGTTGAAGCCGGTGTCGAAATGCGTGGATGTCCGAAGACCTGCCAGATTCTCCCTCAGGCCAAGCCTGCTCAGGATGACGATTTTGGAAAAGAATTTTTATCCTTAATCGTGGCCATCAAAGTTGTGAAGGATATGGAGGGAGCGATGGACCATATTGACCAATTTGGGTCCCGCCATACTGAATCCATTGTTACAAACGACTATGACCGGGCCCTACGGTTCTTGCGGGAGGTTGATTCCAGCGCGGTGATGGTGAATGCATCTACCCGCTTGAACGATGGCTATGAATTCGGGTTGGGTGCCGAAATTGGCATTAGCACGACCCGTATTCATGCGAGGGGCCCCATGGGCTTAGAAGACTTAACCTGTTCCAAATTTGTCGTCTATGGCTCCGGCCAAATCCGGGAGTAATGTCTCGAGCGGCTGGATGCCGTTTCCCAATCAACTTCCTCCACCAAAGATTTCGCAAAAGTCTTTTCCGCCAAGAGGTCCTATGATTTCCGGGCTACTCAATGTTTCACCATGAACATTCAAGGCGCATTGCAGCATCCTCAAGGCCTGCGTTTTCCTGCTAATCACATCTATAAGGACGGGTGGGAAGCGGCGGGTGGGCGGATTATTGAACAGTCTACGGGCCATTTTGTGTTGTACGGCCGTCATGGCCGGCGTGTGCTTCTGGCTGATCCGGATGGCCAGCCTTTGCATGAATGCCTGTGGGAGGAAGGAGAGGCCGGACTCCCTTCTCTTCTCTCAGCGCGGCTTCGCTTAGATTGGGACCAATGGGTGGGCATTACCCCAGGGGGCCTGGTGAATACAATTTCGTTAGATCTAACTCGCAGGCCAGGGTGGGAGCGGATCACCAAGGATGATTTGCGGCACATGGCGGCACAGTCTATGAAATGCGACATGGAGACGATGCGGTTTTTTTATCGCGACGAAGATCTGGACCTTCAGGACCATGGTCTGGCCACTATCCGGCAAGTGAAAGATGCCTTTTATGTATTACGGGATGGATCGTTTGAGCACGCCAAGTTTATGTCCTGCATGAGTCGTATGCAATGGGCTCGCATCGATTACCTACCGGTCGTTGAGTTATTCTTATCGCTTCTTCCTGGAACGGGGAGTGCGACGTTTGAGTTGATTCGCGGCCTATATGATGACCAAAACCAGCAGGTCCCGTTCCCTTTGCGGTACCGGGGAATTCCGGTTTACCCCTCAGAAGGTGCCTTTCGTTTATTTAGCGCGTTTTTTACGCCGTCGATCCATACTGCCGAATCTTCTCATGAGGTATTTTTAAACCCGGACCGTTCTCAAGAAGTCCAGTGGTATCCGTCTCCGCACTATCCTGTCCGGTATCTGGATGAAGACCAACGGTTGGGCATTACCGTTCAAAATCATTCCCTTCAAAAAGTCACATCCTGGGCTGATACTGCTGGGTTGCCTTTTTTAGCTGTCCCTGAATCCGGGCGCTCCGCGCCAGATAGTCGTGGAGCTCTTGTCAGTAATCAAGAACTCCTTCTCTATGATGGTCTACAGGTGAACGAGTATAGGGTCCGGCCATCCTGGCAACTGTCTAAACCGGACAAGCTCCCCCAATGGCAACCACCTCTTTCTTCATGGCGGGATTGCTTCCCTCATGAACCTCCCATACTCACTCCTGCTCAAGCTTTTTCTACTGTCCTCCTCTACCCGGATACCCAGGAGGAAATTGGTGAAAAGGAAAGCCAACCGTTTGTGTTTGATTTCCTGGATGACTTTCTGGAGGAGCATCCTGAAATTTTGAGAAAGAGAGGTAGTGCGAAGCGGGTTTTACTTTCACATTGTGAGGCGGCACTGGGCTCCTGCCTGAAATGGGATGGCCCTCAACACTATACTATTTGGTATACCTGGCCGGAATTTTCCCAAAGGCATGCGCAACAGATTTGGAATACCCTCAACAGAGTCAATCGATTAGCCTGGATCCGGAATATTCAATTTTTACAATTTGATGAGCGGATTATGGCCGGACAATTACCCACATTTGATTTCATCTATCTCTGGATACCCTTTTCAGATTATGAGCATTCCATCCACCTAGAGCAGTGGGCGGAGTTTTTAGGCAATCATCTTTCTCCGGGAGGTATCGGATGTGTCGCCGGGCCCACAATGCTTGGAGAAATTTTTCAGCGCCGAAGTTTAGAAGTGCTTCATGCCGAACAGGGGGAATCCTTGCCCACCTTTCGCATTCACCAAACCATTCTTCCTTATGGCTGGCTTAACTCTGAGTTGACGGCCTGGATCGTTCAAAAATTCTAATTTTAGTTGAAAAATCAGGTGCAATTAGGAGAGGGTTTTTTCGCACAGCGGATGCTTTGGGGTGACATTCTTAGGCATTTTCCGATCTTGACAGTGGGACATTTCGCGAATAGTATGGGGAAACCTTTAAGACCCATCCGGTGAGGTGGGTAAGGAGAGCACAATGATGGTGGCCGTCAATTTGGCCGAAATGTCCGTACCCTTCTCATGTCTTCCTGAGAAGGGTTTTTTTTGTCTTCCTGAAGTGTGATGCGGGTGAGATGGCATGACTATTTCTCTACAACCACAAGAACGACTCTTAATGGATGCTCAGGAAATGGGCAGGGCGTTAAGCCGGATTAGTCATGAGATTCTTGAGCGAAATAAAGGAATTGATGGAGTAGCCCTGGTGGGCATTCGCACAGGAGGCGTGTTCCTTGCCCAGAGACTTGCTACCCGCATTCAGCAGATTGAAAAACGGGAAGTGCCTCTTGGAGAGTTGGATATTACCTTATACCGGGATGATCTCTCGATTCGAAAGGATCAGCCGGAAATACGAAAAACAACCATTCCGTTTAATATTTCCGATATGAAAATCGTCCTGGTTGATGACGTGCTCTTTACCGGCCGAACGATTCGAGCCGCGTTGGATGGGCTCATGGATTTAGGCCGGCCTGCGGAGATTCAACTGGCTGTTCTGGTCGATCGTGGGCATCGGCAGCTTCCTATTCGCGCGAATTACGTGGGAAAAAGCATTCCGACTGCACGGGAGGAAAAGGTGCAGGTCTTTTTTGAGGAATTAGGGCAGGACGATCGGGTCTCTATTTTATCACCGTAATGTCATTATGGGTCTGCAACGTAAAGATTTATTGACCATCGCGGCCTTAACGGTTGATGAGATCCAGCTTATCCTGACGACGGCTGAATCCCTGAAAGAAGTTGGGGGGCGGGATATCAAAAAAGTCCCGGCATTGCGAGGGAAAACGGTGGTGAACTTATTTTTTGAGCCCAGCACCCGCACGCGGACGTCTTTTGAATTGGCGGCCAAACGCCTCAGTGCCGATGTGATTAACTTTTCTCCCTCCACCAGCAGCATTGTAAAAGGAGAAACGTTGATTGATACCGCCAGGAATATTGAATCGATGCAGGCGGATATTATTGTGTTGCGTCATCCCTCTCCCGGCGCCGCGGAAAATCTGGCCCGTTCAGTCAGATCCTCCGTCATTAATGCCGGGGACGGGTGGCATGAACATCCCACGCAGGCTCTTCTGGATATGTTTACCATTAAAGAGAAAAAAGGACGAGTCGAAGGATTGACGGTGGTCATTGTTGGAGATGTCGCACATAGCCGTGTCGCCCGCTCAAATATTCTGGCCTTGACGAAATTGGGAGCAGAGGTGAGGGTTGTTGCCCCACCAACCATGCTGCCCGACTCTATCGAGCATTTTGGCGTGACGGTCTTTTACCGTTTAGATGATGCGTTAATCGGAGCGGATGTGATCATCATGCTGCGGTTGCAGCGAGAGCGGCTGAGTCGAGCGTTACTTCCCAGTATTCGGGAATATGCCAAACTGTTTTGTTTGACACCCGAACGTCTCAATCTCGCCAAACCCGAAGCCATTGTGATGCATCCTGGACCCTTAAACCGTGGAGTGGAAATTTCTCCGTCGGTCGCGGATAGTGTCGCGGCGGTCATTCTTGATCAAGTGACCAATGGTGTCTCTGTGCGGATGGCCCTCATGTATTTATTGTCCGGATCAGGTGAACGTTCAACCCTTAACGAGTGATCTAAAATGGTAAAAGAGACATCGCAGAAACCAGCCACCTCCTCCAACACCATCCTTATTCAAGGTGGAATCGTAATTGACCCCGGGCGGGTTAATGGACGGGCTGATGTGCTCATTCAACATGGGAAAATTGTTGAAGTCGGTTTTCCCCTTAAGACCCCCATCAGACAGGATTCTTCAGTCATCATCCTTGAGGCCAATGGCTGGATTGTGGCTCCAGGACTTGTCGATTTGCATTGTCACTTGCGGGAACCCGGCTTTGAGTATAAAGAAACCATCGCCACCGGCGCGGCCTCGGCTGTGGCCGGCGGATTTACGTCCATCTGTTGTATGCCGAATACGCAGCCGGTGAATGACAATGAATCCATCACCAAATTTATGTTGGCTAAAGGGGAAGAAGCCGGTAAGGCGAGGGTTTTCCCAATCGGTGCGATCACCAGAAAGTCCGAGGGAGAAGAGCTTGCGGATATTGGCGAACTAGTGGATGCCGGCTGTGTGGCCATTTCGGATGATGGGCGGCCTGTGATGAATAGTTTAGTCATGCGACGGGCTTTAGAATATGCCAAGGCATTTGGGATTCCTGTCGTGGACCACTGCGAAGACCTGCACCTCACGGACGGGGGCTGTATGAACGAAGGCATTGTGTCAACGGAACTCGGGATGCCGGGTATTCCCGATGCTTCAGAGGAGGTGATGGTGGCCCGGAATCTGGCTTTGGCGGATCTCACCGGCGTTCATGTGCATCTCGCCCATTTGAGCACGGCCCGTTCGGTAGAACTGGTCCGTCATGCCAAAGGACAAGGATTGCCGGTAAGCGCAGAGGTCTGTCCTCATCACTTTTCCATCACTGAAGAAGCTGTCCGTTGTTATAATTCTAATGCCAAAATGAATCCGCCACTAAGGACAGATGAAGATGTTCAGGCCCTTAAACAGGGGTTGGTTGATGGGACGATCGATGTCATTGCCACCGATCATGCCCCTCATGCCCTCCAGGAAAAACAATTGGAATTCGATACGGCTCCCTTTGGTATTGTGGGATTTGAGACAGCCCTCCCTTTGACCTTACGATTGGTGGATGATGGAGTCTTGTCCCTTGAGCAGGCGATTGATAAGTTGACCAGAGCCCCCGCTCAGCTCTTTCATCTTCCCGTGGGAAGCCTTCAGCCCGGCAAGTCTGCGGATGTCGTGGTATTTGATCCCAAGGAAGAATGGGTGGTGGATCCAACGCAATTCCACTCAAAAAGTCAGAACACGCCATTTGGGGGCTGGACGGTCAAGGGGAAAGTGAAGATGACGCTGGTTGGTGGCCGGGTGGTCTATGATGCCAGGTAGTGCATGATCACGAAACGGGTGAATTGGGGGGTTGTGGGTTTCCTCTTCGAACTGTGTGCTTTAACCTTATGGGTTGGTGGATTGATCGTCATTATTGCGGTGGTGATCCCGGCCGTGTTTAATTCCTTTGGGATGGAGCCGGCTGGGCGTTTTCTGCGCCGGGTATTTGATGGATATGGTCTGATGAATGTGGGGATTTTGATTCTGTTGGGTGCAATTGCCGGGATTCGCCATCGAACCTTTGGCACTAATTCCTCTCAGATGTTTTCGGTATCCGCTTCAGAGTGGTGGCTCCTCGCTGGAATGGCTCTGGTGACGTTCAGCATTCTCGGAGTTCTTGGTCCTCAAGCTGTTGCTTTACAGGAACAGGCTTTTGAGGCTATCGGCAAAGAGGAAAAAGATTTAGCCTATGCCCAATTTTTTCGGCTTCATATGGTGGTGCGGGCCTTACATTTGCTGAATCTTGGTCTCGCGGCTTCCCTGTTTATTGTCAAGTTACGGCGAGTCCTCTTTCGGCCATCCCTGGCCACACTCTAACTTTTATTGATAAGCGGATTGAGTGAATGATGATCAAGGAGAGACGATGAAACCTGCTGTGTTGGCGTTAGCCGATGGAACGGTTTTTACGGGAGGTGCGCTCGGTTTTGAGGGCGAAACGGTCGGGGAGGTGGTGTTTAATACGGCTATGACCGGATATCAAGAAATTTTGACCGATCCTTCCTATAAAGGGCAGATCGTGTTAATGACGACCACCCAAATAGGCAATTACGGAGTGACACCGGAAGATGATGAGTCGGGTCGAGTCTGGGCTGAAGGGTTTATTGTTCGTGAAGCGTCGAAGCATCCCAGTAATTGGCGAAGCCATCAAACCTTCGAAGCGTACTTGATTGAACATCGTATTGTGGCTATTCAAGGGGTGGATACCCGAGCGCTAACCTGTCATGTCCGAGATCACGGCTCACAAATGGGAATTATTTCCCATGTGAATTTCGATAGCGACTCGTTGCGTAAAAAAGTGAAATCCATTCCTTCGCTTATCGGGCGGGATTTGGTTTGTGAGGTCACCTGTTCTCATGGTTACGACTGGACTGAGGGAACGAGAGCTATGGACTCGATAGGCGGTGAACCTTCGATCTCGGCTCAGAAATCACTTCTGCCTTCATTAAACGTGGTAGTTATGGATTTTGGTGTGAAACAAAATATTTTGCGAAGTTTGGTCGATTTTGGATGTCAGGTTCGGGTGGTGCCCGCTTCAACGACGGCTGAGGATATTCGTGGGCTCAATCCCGATGGGATCGTATTTTCCAATGGTCCAGGAGACCCTGAAGGGGTGCCCTATGCCGTGAAAACCGTGACGCAGTTATTGGGATGGAAGCCGCTTCTCGGGATTTGTTTAGGGCACCAAATTTTGGGATTATCCCTGGGATTGCAGACTCATAAATTAGCCTTCGGACATCATGGAGCCAATCATCCGGTTATGGATCTTCGCACGAGGAAGATCGAAATTACTTCCCAGAACCATAATTTTGCTGTCGGCCTTCCTCACAAAGAAGAGGACTGTGCGGGTTTGAGGTCTCAACGGTTTGACTCCGCCGTTGGCCGCATGGAAATCACGCATCGAAGCGTGAATGATGGATGTTGTGAAGGGATGGTAGGACTGGATAGTCCGATTCTTTCCGTTCAGTATCATCCAGAAGCCTCCCCTGGGCCCCATGACTCAAACTATTTGTTCCGACAATTTGTGGAAATGATGAAAGGCCATAAGGATGTATAAGGCACGTGGTATCGCAATCGTCCTGCTATTCCTGGTAAGCGGATGCATCCATGTCGATCTGTTTCCTGGAGGAGGGAAATTGAAGGAAGCTATCTTGTCCGGTGAAGGGGACGAGAAGGTGTTGTTGATCGACATCTCCGGCATGCTGACCACCAGCAAGTCATCAGGTATTTTCGATGAACCCAGTCTTCCTGCACGGATCAAGGAGGAATTGACCAAGGCTGAAAAAGATGACCACGTTAAGGCGGTGGTGCTCAGAATTAATACACCTGGAGGAACGGTCACTGCGTCAGATTTAGTGTATCATGAACTGAGAGCCTTTAAGAAGAAACGTGAGGTTCCCATCATTGCGGCTATGATGGATATTGGTGCCTCAGGCGGGTATTACGTGGCCATGGCCGCAGACCATATCCTTGTACATCCGTCTACCATTACCGGGAGCATCGGGGTCATCATGGTAACCATGAACGCCCAGGGGCTGCTTGAAAAAGTCGGTGTGCAACCGGCCTCAATCGTCTCGGGTCCTAAAAAATCTATGGGGTCTCCGTTTCGACCAATGAATGAGGAAGAGCGGGCCATTTTTCAAGGGGTGATTGATGATTTGTTTGAGCGGTTCCTGGCCGTGGTTGAAGAAGGAAGGCCAGGGTTGAGCAAGGAGAGCATTCGCACGTTAGCCGATGGCCGGATTTATACCGCCGATACCGCAAAAGCCGAAGGCCTTGTGGATACCATCGGATATCTGGATGAGGCTATTGATCTCGCCAAACAGGGGGCCAAGTTGGAAAAGGCGAAAGTCGTGACCTACACAAGGGGAGGGGTTTCTCATCAGAATATTTACTCACGCTTTGATCCCCCTCAGATTGGGGCTCTTGGGTTTCCCAAAGTTGACGGAAATTCCCTCTTCAGCGTGTTGAGTGGGGGAACACCGCAAATGCTGTACATGTGGATGCCCTAACTGTGGCGAAATTGTGGTGTGAGGAGCCCTGGAGGTAATGACCCATCGAAAAGGCTAAAAGCTCCTTTCAATGGTTATGGGTTTTTGTCGTGTGCATGCTCGTGCTGCTGGTGGGGTCGGCTTGCCAGAAAGCTCCAGGGACGGCCAGGGATCAATTAATCTATATTTCGGAAGAAAAGGAAATTGCGCTGGGTCTTTCGGCATTTCGGGAAGTGCTTAAATCGGCACGATTGAGCAAGGATCCAGAAATTACATTAATGGTGAATCGTGTGGGGCAACGTATTGCCAAAGCCGCGAATAAACCCGAATATGTCTGGGAATTCGCCGTGATTCAGGATGATGACCAAGTGAATGCCTTTGCATTGCCAGGAGGGAAAGTGGCTGTCTTTACTGGCATTTTGAAATACACGCAAACGGAAGCCGGCCTTGCGACAGTAATGGCGCATGAAGTTGCCCATGCTCTGGAGCGGCATGGGGCTGAGCGATACAGTCGTGGAATTTTGGAGCAAATTGGCCAACTTGGGGCTTTGGCTGGCGCCGCAGCTGGCGGCATTGATCCCGGGGTCGCAATTGGTGCCATGAGTGCCTATGGGGTGGGAGTGGCCCTCCCCAATTCCCGGGAGCAAGAAACGGAAGCCGATTATATTGGGCTGCAACTGATGGCGAAGGCCGGATATGACCCCAGAGAAGCGGTGCCTTTTTGGGAACGAATGACTGGTTGCCCTAGAAAAATGATCGGGAAATTTTGTTTTCGAAGTCAAAATGCGGTGCCGGAATTTTTGTCGACCCATCCTTCGGATGTGACCCGTATTAATCAGATTGAAGCCTGGATTCCCCGGGCAATGAAATTTTATCACCCAGAGGCGTCAACGCCCCCATCTTCCCAATTCGATCGGATTCCCGGATCCGGTTCGAAATCCTGAGAGCGAATCATGCCACGACGAAATGACATTCATCGAATTTTGTTAATCGGGTCAGGTCCGATCGTTATTGGTCAGGGTTGTGAATTCGACTATTCCGGAACGCAAGCGTGCAAAGCGCTTAAAGAGGAAGGGTACGAAATTATTCTTGTCAACAGTAACCCGGCCACGATTATGACAGACCCGGATCTTGCCGATCGAACTTATGTGGAGCCGATTACTGTGGAAGTTGTGGAGGCGATTCTTGAGCGTGAGCACCCTGATGCCCTCCTTCCCACGATGGGTGGGCAGACGGCGTTGAATGTCACGGTGGAATTGGTGAAGCGAGGCTCTCTGGAAAAATATGGAGTTCAATTGATCGGGGCTTCTTATGAATCAATTCAAAAGGCCGAAGACCGGGAATTATTTAAACAGGCCATGACGCGAATCGGATTGAAAGTGGCGGCAAGCGGATCGTTTCGCACAAGAGAAGAAGCGTTGCAGCTCCTTGAAGATATCGGTTTCCCTGCCATCGTCCGTCCATCCTTTACCTTGGGGGGAGCGGGAGGCAATATTGCCTATAACCGTGAAGAGTTTGATAGATATATTGATTGGGCTTTGGTGACCAGTCCTGTCGGACAAGCGTTGCTCGAACAATCTCTCCTGGGATGGAAGGAATATGAGTTGGAAGTGATGCGGGACTCTAAAGACAATGTGGTGATCGTCTGCCCCATCGAAAATTTTGATCCCATGGGTGTACATACGGGAGACAGTATTACCGTGGCGCCGGCCATGACCTTGTCTGATAAAGAGTATCAATGTATGCGTGATGCCGCGCTTTGCATCATTCGGGAAATCGGGGTAGATACCGGGGGGTCCAACATTCAATTTTCTTTGAATCCGTCCAATGGGGAGTTGATGGTGATTGAGATGAATCCTCGTGTGTCCAGGAGTTCCGCGCTGGCATCAAAGGCCACCGGTTTTCCGATTGCCAAGATCGCGGCGAAACTGGCCATCGGCTATACCCTTGATGAAATTCCCAATGATATTACTCAAGTCACCAAAGCATGCTTCGAGCCCACGATTGACTATGTGGTGGTCAAGATACCACGGTTCACGTTTGAGAAATTCGATGGTGTTGACCGGACGTTAACCACCCACATGAAGTCGGTTGGCGAAGCTATGGCGCTTGGAGCCACCTTCAAAGAAGCCTTGCAGAAGGCCATTCGCTCCCTTGAAACGGACCGGTATGGGTTGGTGTCGTTACACGGCCTTGACGGGAAAAAAGACACGAGCTTATCTGATAATCCTCTCTATGAGCGTCTTCAATCTGCTGTTCGAATTCCTACGGCTGATCGGCTGTGGTTTCTGGCTGATGCCCTCAGAATTGGGATGTCGGTGGATGAACTGTTTCAACTGACTCGTGTTGACCCCTGGTTTTTACATGAACTCGAAGAGCTTGTTGACTTTGAAGCGGAATGGGTTCTCAAGGGTAAGCCGTGTCTTGGCAATGATCCATTGAGCGATGCCCCCAGGCAATGCCCTAATTCCCTGGTGACTCTTCTTGAAAAAGCCAAAGGTCTTGGGTTTTCTGATCAACGGCTTGGTCAACTCCTTGGGAAAGAGGAAGATTGTATTCGTCAGTGGCGTAATGTTCGAAATTCAGGCTACAGCACGGTTTTTAAACGAGTGGATACCTGTGGCGCCGAGTTTGAGGCACATACCCCGTATCTGTATTCTGCTTTTGGGTTGACCTGTGAATCTCGTCCTACTCAACAACGAAAAGTGATGATTTTGGGTGGGGGGCCTAATCGTATCGGTCAAGGCATAGAGTTCGATTACTGTTGTGTCCATGCCGCGATGGCCTTAAAAGAAGAAGGCATTGAAACCATAATGGTCAATTGCAACCCGGAAACCGTCAGCACGGATTATGATATTTCCGATCGACTGTATTTTGAACCGTTGACGAAAGAAGAGGTCTTGCGGATTATCCGGACCGAACGGCCGGAAGGAGTGGTTGTGCAATTCGGCGGGCAAACTCCTCTCAAGCTGGCTGTGCCTTTGGAGCGGGAAGGGGTCAGGATTCTTGGAACACAACCGGATGCCATCGACCGTGCCGAAGACCGAAAACGGTTTAGTGATATGTTAACGGGCTTAGACTTGCTTCAACCCCAAAACGGGACAGCCCGCTCTTCCCATGAAGCCCATATTATCGCTGTCAATATTGGTTATCCGGTGATGGTTCGTCCTTCTTATGTGTTGGGGGGGCGCGCCATGCAAATCGTCTATGACGCAGACACGTTGGATGATTACCTCCAGAAAAATGGAATGAATTTGACCAAGCATCCTCTGCTCATTGACGATTATCTCGAGGACGCGATAGAAGTTGATGTTGATGCGATTGCCGATGGAACAGATGTCGTGGTTGCCGGCATCATGGAGCATGTCGAGATGGCAGGCATCCATTCGGGAGATTCGGCTTGTTCGTTGCCGGCCCATTCTCTCAAGGAAAAAATTATTGACACCATTCATCGCCAAACAATTCTTCTGGCAAAGGAACTGAAAGTGGTGGGTCTGATGAATATTCAATATGCCGTCAAGGATGAGTTGGTGTATATCTTAGAGGTGAATCCCCGGGCTTCTCGAACGGTTCCCTTTGTCAGTAAGACCATTGGTGTTCCTTTGGCCAAATTAGCCATGAAAGTCATGACGGGACGAACCTTGAAAGACTTAGGTTTTATCCGGCCACCTCATTTTTCCCACATTGCCATCAAAGAGGCTGTCTTTCCTTTTACCAAGCTGGGGGTTTCTGATGTGTTGTTGGGCCCCGAAATGCGTTCGACGGGTGAGGTTATGGGAATTGATAAAAGTTTCGGGTGGGCTTTTGCGAAATCCCAAGCAGCCTCGGGAATGCCTATGCCTTTGGGAGGAACCGCCCTCTTAAGTGTGAAGGACGGGGATAAACCTGCGACGCTCGATATCGCGCAACATCTTTCTCAATTAGGCTTTGCCATTAAAGCGACAAAGGGGACCGCCTCCTTTTTGCGGGATCGTGGCATTAATGTGATCACGGTTAATAAAATTAATGAAGGTCGGCCTCATATTGGAGATCTTCTCAAGAATAAAGAGCTGTCCTTAGTCGTGAATACTGTTGGGGGAACCTCTTCCCAGGAAGATTCCGCGCCTATTCGTAAAGCCGCTGTGTTTGGCGGGATTCCCTACTTCACGACGATTCAGGCGGCTCAGGCGGCGGTGTCAGGAATAGAGGCCATGAAGAAAACGACAATGGAGGTAAGGAGTCTACAGGAATACCACTCTGCGATGTCAGCCAGGCAAGAACCGGGAGGACATAATGTGGAAAAAGACAATTGACCATCCGAATTTGTCGATCAATTGAGGGGAGTGTTGCTTCATGAAGATTCCTATGACGAAAAAAGGATATGAAGCGTTGCAGGCCGAATTGACACGGTTGCGACGTGAAGAACGCCCGAAAGTGATTCAAGCCATTACCGAGGCCCGTGAGCATGGCGATCTCAAGGAAAATGCAGAATATAAAGCGGCCAAAGAGCATCAGCAATTCATTGATACACGGATGTCGGAGCTTGAACATAAACTCGGCAATGCTCAAGTGGTGGAAATAACCAGTGGCCAGAGTGACACGATTGTGTTTGGAGTCACCGTGTTATTGTTAGGTTTGGAATCGCAAGAAGAAAAACGATACACTTTGCTGGGTCAAGAGGAGGCCGATATCAAAAATGGGTCGATCTCAGTGCAATCGCCAATTGGTCGCGCGCTTATTGGCCATCGGGTCGGGGACATTGTTGAGGTGCATCGGCCTGCCGGAGTCATTGAATATCAAGTTCAGTCCATTTGGTTTGAGGAGTTGTAATCATGCCTTCCGCCATTTCCTTAGTCACGCTGTTAACCGATTTCGGGGATGTCGATTATTTTGTCCCCAGCATGAAGGGCGTGATGCTCGGGATCAACTCTCAATTGCGAATGATTGATCTCACCCATCAAATTCCTGCTTATGGGGTCGAGCAAGCAGCATTTTTTCTGAAGTCCTGTTATCAGTATTTTCCGGATGGGACTGTGCATGTGGTGGTGGTGGATCCTGGTGTAGGCAGTTCCCGGAGAGCGATCTTGGCCTCAACCTCCAGGCATTTTTTCCTGGCACCCGATAATGGCGTCCTGAGCTACGTGCTTGAAGAGGAAACATCGGTGGAGGTTCGATCGATTGAGAACAAGCAATACCGGTTGGACTCTGCCGGAGCGACGTTTGATGGGCGGGATCTATTTGCCCCCTCTGCGGCCTGGTTAACAAAGGGGCAGGTTCCGGGATCTTATGGGCGGTTAATTCGGGATTATATCACCCTCCCTCAGGATTCCCCGAGTATGCAGCAACAGGTTCTTCAGGGGAGAATTGTCTATATCGACCATTTTGGCAATGCCATCACAAATATCACCATGGCAGACGTAGAGACGTTTCGATCCGTAACCAAGAAGGATTACTCCGGTGTCAAAATTGGAGAGCTCGTCATTAAGGGAATGAAAACGCATTATGGAGAAGGTGCGATGGGACTTCCTGAAGCCGTAATCAATAGTAATGGGCATGTAGAGATTTTCATTAAACAAGGACGAGCCGTCGACCGTTGTGAATTGCACATTGGTCAAACCGTAGAACTCATCTAATGCGATGTGTGATGGGGTCTTGAGAGGTTTGGTGGTTATTTGGAGGAAGATTCATGTGAGGCCCGAACCACCGAGATGGAAAGTTTCAAAATAGCCACCATTTGATTTAATTCCTTCATTGTGGCGGAAAGGGGCGGCATGAGAATCATAATCGTGCCGATGGGACGAATCAAAAGCCCCAATGTTCTGGCTGTCATGGCTATCTTCTGACCAATGCGATCGGAAGCAGGGAAAGGGTTTTTCTGGTTTTTATCTTGAACCAACTCAATTCCTACCATATAGCCACATTGCCGGATATCGCCGACCCATGGATCATCGGCCAGAGATTTAAGAAACGTGCGAAATTGAGGAATTCGTTTCTGAAGCTTCGTTAAGGTTCGCTCAGTTTTAAAGATAGTCAAGTTTGCCAGAGCAGCTGCACATCCGAGGGGATTTCCAGCGTAACTATGCCCATGAAAGAAAGTTTTTTCTTCGTGCACTTCGCCCAAAAACGCCTCATAAATTGCAGTAGTCGTCAACGTGGCGGCCAATGGGAGATATCCTCCTGTCAACCCTTTGGCTATAGCCATGATATCCGGAGAGATGTCTTCATGCTCACAGGCAAACATCCGACCCGTTCGTCCAAATCCCGTGGCAACCTCATCGGCAATGAACAGCACATTGTATCGGGTGCATAAGTCCCTGACCCGTTTCAGGTATCCTGGAGGGGAAGGAATAATTCCGGCGACCGCTTGCACCATAGGCTCAAGAATTAGACCTGCAATTTCTCGATGTTTGGCTTGAAGCAGTTTTTCAAGGGGAGCGAGACAGGCGAGATCACATTCGGGAAAGCGCAATCGAAGGGCACATCGATAGCAGTAAGGGGGCTCAATGCCATGGCTTGGAAATAAGAGGGAGGAAAAGGGCCTGCGGAACAGTTCGACTCCGCTGAGGCTCATTCCTCCTACTGTATCCCCATGATAGGCCAGGCCCAGATGGATAAATCGAGTTTTCCGTGGTTGAGGAGCAGGACATTGTTTCCAGTATTGGATTGCCATCTTTGCCGCGACCTCCACGGCTGTTGACCCATTGTCGGAATAAAAGACTTTCCGTAAGCCTTTCGGGGCAAGTTGAATGAGAGCTTTTGCCAATTGAATAGCCGGAGGGTTGGAAACACCCAGTAGTGTGGTATGAGCGACCTGGGTCAGTTGATAGCGAATAGCCTGGTCAATCCGGGGATGTCGATGCCCATGGACATTCACCCAGATGGATGCGGTGGCATCGAGATAAGCATTACCTTCCATGTCATAGACATAGGAACCTTTTCCTCGTCTGATAATAAGAGGAGCGTGGCGTTCCCACTCCTGCATTTGGGTAAAAGGGTGCCACACGTATTGGCAATCGTCTTTTTGTAATTGTGTTCGGTTTGTTTGGCTGGTCATAGCGTTTCCCAACAGACTAAACTAGCGGAATTCATTGATTTTTGACAACCTTTTAGGGGCTCACTACAATCACGGACACTTCGAATGAGTAAACCCATCCCTCAAAGCCACATACGAAATTTCTCTATTATTGCTCATATTGACCATGGCAAATCCACTCTGGCCGATCGTTTTCTGGAGGTCACCGGTGCCGTTTCTCAACGGGAGGCACGTGCGCAATATCTGGATGACATGGATCTGGAGCGCGAACGTGGCATTACGATCAAAGCGCATGCCGTTACCACCCGGTTCCGTAGCTCGGATGGGCAGGACTATCAGTTTAACCTCATTGATACTCCAGGGCATGTGGATTTTGCCTACGAGGTTTCGCGGAGCCTGGCTGCCTGTGAAGGAGCTCTCCTGTTGATTGATGCGACTCAGGGTGTTGAGGCCCAGACCATTGCCAATGCCTATTTGGCAATTTCGAATAATCTGGTCATTATACCTGTCATCAATAAGATTGATTTGGCGAGTGCCGACGTTGAAGGCGTCAAAGTGCAAATTAGAGATGTGTTGGGATTGTCGAGTGAAGAGGCCTTTTTAGTCAGCGCCAAAGACGGTCGAGGGGTGAGGGAAGTCCTTGAGGGTGTGGTCAAAATTATTCCCCCTCCTGCCGGTTCGGTTGCCAAGCCGTTGAAGGCCCTGATTTTTGATTCCTGGTTTGACAATTACCAGGGGGCCGTCGTGTTAATTCGAGTCATGGATGGAGAAATCATTCCGAATATGATGATCCGGCTCATGTCTTCCGGGCGTGAATTTGAAGTGCTGGAGGTCGGGATCTTTTCACCGAAACGGACCAAGGTTAATCGGCTTGGGCCTGGGGAAGTCGGGTATATTTGTGCGGGAATGAAAGAGCTGTCCGATACAAAGATCGGAGATACTATTACTGACTCCCGGCGGCCCACAGAAGCCGCATTGCCCGGCTACCGGGATGTGAAGCCGGTGGTCTTTTGTGGATTGTATACGACCGATAATGCCAAATTTGAGGATCTGCGGGATTCGCTCGAGAAATTACGCCTCAATGATTCTTCGTTTGTGTATGAGCCAGAAACGTCCCTGGCCTTAGGCTTTGGATTCCGTTGCGGGTTTTTAGGCCTCCTCCATATGGAAATTATTCGAGAGCGATTGGAGCGGGAATACGGGCTAGATCTGATCAGTACCGCACCGACGGTTGTTTATCGGGTGTATACCACTAGTGGGGAAATGATTGTGATCGACAATCCTTCCAAACTTCCGGATCCTGCCCAGATCGAACGGATTGAAGAGCCGTATATTAAAGCCACCATTATCACTCCGGAGCGGTATATTGGTAATGTTCTTCAACTATGTCAGGAGCGTCGGGGAATTCAAGTGGGCCTGCAATATCTGGATCCGACCCGGTCCATGTTAAGTTACGAAATCCCTTTAAATGAAATTGTGTTAGACTTTTATGATCGCTTGAAGTCACGAACTCAAGGCTATGCGTCTTTAGACTATGAATTACTGGGCTATCGCGAGTCGGAGTTGGTGAAATTGGATTTATTGCTGAATGGAGAGACGGTCGATGCCCTCTCCATTATCGCGCATAAGGATAAAGTCCAAAGTCGCGGACGACAATTAGCTGAAAAAATGAAAGAACTCATTCCCAAGCAAATGTTTGAAATTGCCATACAGGCGGCTATCGGCAAACGCATTATTGCCCGGGAAACCATTGGCGCTCTCAAGAAAAATGTGACCGCGAAGTGTTATGGTGGGGACATTTCCCGAAAGCGGAAGTTATGGGAAAAACAAAAAGAGGGGAAAAAGCGTATGAAACAATTAGGTCGTGTGGAAGTCCCTCAAGAGGCATTTCTGGCCATATTAAAGACCGATCCCAATTGAGTTGCTTATGACTAATCCAGACCCGCAACAGTCAAAAATGACCGACTCTTCCGAAAAAACTTTACAAGAGAAATCTTCGGTGGTTTCAAGTGCTGAGGAGATGGAAGTATCCAAAAAGTCCATCATTCGCGAATATGCCGAGGCCTTAGTGATTGCGATTATTCTGGCCTTGACGATCAGGGTTTTTGTGGTACAAGCCTTCAAGATTCCGTCCGGGTCGATGATTCCGACTTTGTTGATTGGCGATCATATTCTGGTTTCCAAGCTTGCATATGGATTTCAGTTGCCGAAAGATTGTGAATTTCAGGTCTCTTTCCCACCAGTCACATGTTTTTCCTCCACCATCGTGATGAACTTTGATCCGCCACAGCGTGGGGATATCATTGTGTTTCGTTACCCGGAGGATGAGAACAAGGATTTCATAAAGCGGGTGATAGGCCTTCCAGGTGATACCATTCAGATTCAGAACAAAAAAGTCATGGTTAACGGACAACCGTTGATGGATGAGGCCTTTACGCAGCGTATCGATCCGGGAATTATTGATGGGCGTATCAACCCACGTGATAATCTTGGCCCCTTAACGGTTCCTCCTGATTCATATTTTGTCATGGGTGACAACCGCGATCAAAGCCTGGACAGCCGATTTTGGGGATTTGTGCGGATGGAAAAAATTAAAGGAAGAGCCTTTTTGGTGTATTGGTCATGGAATGGACAAGGATCCTGGACCAATTGGATTCGATGGGAGCGGATAGGAAAACTCATCGAATAGTGGGGGCAACACTCAATTAACCTACCAGCTGTTCTGCATTTTGCCGATTCAAGGATGAAACCGCTATCTGCTGTCCCATCGATTTCCAATAGGAAATTAACGCAGTATTTTCAACGCTTTTCCCGCGCCCGCATTCTGGTATTGGGAGACCTGATTCTGGATCATTATGTCTGGGGCAAAGTTCATCGGGTTTCCCCTGAAGCACCGGTACCTGTTGTGCACGTGGACTCTGAATCGTATCGGATGGGTGGGGCGGCGAATGTGTACCATAATATCATGACCTTAGGCGGACAGGCTGAATTGTGTGGAGTGGTCGGCGCAGATCAGGTTGGCAAACAGTTTCTTGCAGACATCCGACGATCTTCTTCTGGTTCTTCAGGGGTTTTTATCGATGCCAGTCGACCTACGATAAAAAAGACCAGAGTTGTGGCCCATAATCAGCAAATCGTTCGATTTGACGTGGAGCAACGTCATGACATTTCTTCTCAACTGGCGCATAAAATACTACGGCATGTGGCCTCCCGCCTTCCCGATCTGTCCTGCCTGGTGGTTTCAGATTATGCGAAGGGCACGATCACAGGGGAACTCATGAAGGCCATTCAGAAATTAGCTGAGGAAAATGGCGTTCCGATTGTGG
>JAOUGQ010000228.1 GCA_029865515.1 Nitrospirota bacterium | reverse complement strand
GGGTAAGCCCGAGGTGGAAAAAATTTCCTGAAATAATATCCATTTTTTTGTGGCATCTTGAAGAAGTCCTTCGCGGAACTCTTCGGGTTTGGTTCTGAGTGTATTGGATAAATTTTGTACAGCTTTTTCAATACTATGGTAGGGAGGGGCCAAATTCAGATAAGCGTAGAATTGTTCCAGATGGCCTCTGAACTCTTTCCGAAGAATGTGGATAGGGTCTGCTGAGGACAACAAGGGCGATTTTATTCACGGATGGATGAAACGGGAAACATACGCTCTTATGCTATAGGGTTGCGGGTTGCTTGACAAGTTCATGGCCAGGCAAAAGTACGTATCCCATTCGGAACTGTTTTGGTGAGAGGAGGAACGGGGGAGGAAAATTCCTCCCTCTACTTAATAGCCGCCAGCATATCCTTCATAGCGGGCTCCTTCAATTTTTGAAGGGCTTTTGCTTCAATCTGGCGGACACGTTCGCGGGTAACTGACATGCTTTGCCCGACTTCTTCAAGGGTCCAGGGCTCATCCTGCCCGATTCCAAAGCGGAGGCGGATCACCATCTGTTCTCTGGGAGTGAGAGAATCTAAAATCCGTTCGACTTGTTGATTCGTTTCCTGTCGGGAGACAGGTCCATCAGGAGTCAAGGTTCCCGTGTCTGGAATAAAATCCGTGAGAAAGGTATCCCCTTCTCCAACCGGAGTTTCTAAGGATATCGGATCTTGAAACGCCTGCATGGTTTCGTGAACTTTTTCAGCGCTAAGTTTCAGGGCTTCCCCGATGTCTTCTATTTGAGCTGTGCGGGCATATTGTTGGGTCAGTCGCTTGGAGGTGCGAGCAATTTTGTTGGAGATTTCGTTTAAATGGACGGGAACCCGAATGGTTCTGGACTGGTCAGCCAGTGAACGCGTGATGCCTTGTCTAATCCACCAAGTCGCATAGGTGCTGAATTTAAATCCCTTGCGATATTGAAATCGTTCAGCCGCCTTCATGAGCCCGATATTGCCTTCCTGCACCAGGTCCAAAAATGCCAGTCCATGGCCGGCATATCGTTTCGCAATGTCCACGACCAGGCGAAGATTCCGCTGTACCAGTTCGGATTTGGCTTTTTCTAATTGAAATTTGGCTTTTTGGAGTTGTTGGCAGAGAGATTGGATCCTTGGATTCGCTGAGGGATAACATTGGCCTAATACCAAAAGACCTGATTTCAGTTTTTCAATTGCCGGAGCTGAAAGTCCGCTCAAGGCAAAAGTTTCTTTGAGAAGCGCAATGGTTTCTTCCCTCTCTGGTCCTTTCTTCAGAGTTTGTGCCAGATGCAGGCCCTGTTTGATAATGAGGCGGATGGCCCTGGAAGCCTGGTCTATTTCTTTTGCGAGTTCGATCTCCGAATCTTTATTGAGAAGTGGGCGGCTACCAAATGATCGAAAATACAACGATTCAAGGGCCGGACCGAATCCCTTAACCGAAGACTTTGTGCCCTCAATTTTGGCAGGTTCGACCTCTGTTTCTGTGGGTTCATCCAAAACTGTTTGGTATTTCATGACGGTTTCCCCGGGCGGTTCCTTTTCTTTGGTGTCACATTTCTTTAATAACGAGATGAATCTTAGATAAGATTCAAAAGCAAAAACTAAGCCAATAAAGGGTTTTACCCTGCTAAGGAAATCACAACAAGAACCTTTATCTTGCTTTAAGGTTTCATGCTTTTAAGCTTTTTCCTATGAGCCTGTTGTCTGTTGAAATTTATAAACTATTGAATAATAATAATAAAATTACAATATTTGAAATGCCTTGAACTTGAAGAGAGGCAGGCTTGCTATTGAAGAGTCGGTAGAAAATCGCATTCTCTGGATAGTTCGAAAGGGGAAAAAATCTCAAATTCAGGAGAGAGCTTGAGGGCCAAGTGGGGAAAGTGCGGAGATAATTGACGGAACTGTTATATTTCTTACACGTTATCACAAAAACGGTCGAGATCTTCTTCTCGGCCAATCATTACCAGGACATCACCTTTTTCGATGACGTCATTTGGTTTTGGGGTGAAGTTAAAGGTTTCTTCTTTCATCATCCGCCCTTTGACCATTCGGGTAACCTGTTTTTTTATACCAATCACGTTCAAGTTATGTTGGCCACGCAATTTGACATCCTCAAGGCTTAATCCAGACAATTTCTCCGAAACGGACACTTCTTCAACGCTATATCCTGGGGCCAGTTCCAGGTATTCGAGCACACTTGGGGAGACCAGCCGATGTGCGAGGCGGATGGCCGCATCTCGTTCAGGGTAGATGACCTCATCGACCCCAAGATTTTTTAAAATTTTCCCCTGGATTGGGGCCACAGCTTTAGCCACAATAGATTTCACCCCCATTTCCTTGAGGGTCTGAACAATGAGAATGCTGGCCTCAATGTTTTCTCCGATACTGACCACCGCCACGTCGACATTTTGAGCGCTGACCGCTTTCAACGCTCGTTCATCTGTGGCATCGCATTGTACGGCAAAGGTTGCAATGTCACTTATTGCCTGAACCTTTTCCTCGTCTTTATCGATGGCGAGCACTTCGCATCCCTTGGTGACCAATGTTTGAGCCACGCTATATCCGAAGCGGCCAAGGCCGATGACTGTGAAAAGTCGTTTCATAATAGATTATTCAAAGATAAACACTCTTATTCCCTGAGCCATGATAGTGTTATGGACCTGGAAAGGGTTTTGTGGTCAAGAAAACCATATGATCCATGATCGAACGGTCCACAATTTCTGAATAGAGAAGAAATGCGGACCAGAAGATGAAGCAACCAAGTTTGAAAGGTCGAGACAATTGGAAGAATTCGCAGCGTAGATATGGATTATGAAGTCGCGTCATCATACGTCTGAATGGAGGGGGTGTCAAGAAAGCCTCGTTCGGAATATTATACCTGCTTGCCACTCATTTTTCCTTTTGACGTCTCCATCATTTGGATGGGTATCAAAGAGGAGAATCTCCTTGATAGAATGGGCGCCTTATGAAAATATTTCAGTCCGGAGAGCGAGTTCATTTGATTGATAAGAAGGAAAGGCCTTATGCAGTCACACTTAAAGCCGGAGAAATCTTTCAACATAGTGGAGACCGGATTCTTCATGATGACATCATTGGAAAACCGGATGGGACAGTGGTCCAATTTTCCAATGGAAAATTAATGGTGGCCGTTCATCCCACGTTAGCTGAGTATACGCTGAAAATGCCCAGAGGGGCTCAGGTAATTTACCCCAAAGATTTAGCTGTCATTCCCATGTGGGCGGATATTTATCCCGGCGCCAGAGTGTTTGAGGCGGGAGTGGGCTCCGGAGCGTTAACCATGGCTCTGCTTCGGGCTGTAGGGGATAGGGGTTGCGTGGTGAGCTATGAGGTGCGAGAGGATTTTGCGGCTACGGCTACAAAAAATATTGAACGGTTTATGGGAAAGGTGCCCAATCATTTCCTCCAGATTCGAGATGCGTACGAAGGCATAGAGATTGGAGAAGGTACTTCTTCCTGGATGTTTGATCGAGTGGTTTTGGATCTTCCAGAGCCCTGGCGGGTAGTTCCCCATGCCGCACGGGCATTAAGGTCTGGGGGCTTGTACCTGAGTTATGTGCCGACGGTGCCGCAGGTCATGCAAACTGTGCAAGCCTTAGAACAGAGCAGGGTCTTTACCATGGTTCAAAATTTTGAAACGTTGTTGCGGACTTGGAATATCAAAGGCCGAAGTGTCCGACCGGACCACCGAATGGTAGCCCATTCCGGGTTCATTACCGTCGCTAGAAAAGTTGAAAAAAACATATGGAACGCTGAGCAATTTGATTCTTTGGAAACCGCTGCTCAACAGGATGATCATGTCATCAAGGAGGATGATAACGGCAATGAATTAGATGCCCCCTGAGCCTTTGTTGGCCAATCAGCAGGAGATTGTCATGCAGGTTGATTCCGCAAAAACGATCCTCATCGCCGATGATGAGGAAGATCTCAGGCTGCTGGTCCAAGTTACTCTCGAAAACCCCTCTTATCATATCCTCACCGCGGTGGATGGTTGCAGGGCGCTGGAAGCTATCCATGCACGTATTCCCGATTTATTGATTCTGGATTGGATGATGCCCGGTCTTAATGGGTGTCAGGTGGTGAAACTACTTCGCCAAAATCCGCATACTGCCCGAATCCCTATAGTCATGCTAACGGCGAAAGACGGGATTGAATCACGTAAGCAGATGGCGTCTCTTGATCTTGCGGGGTATCTGGTCAAGCCATTTAGCCCTCTCGAACTGATTCAAAAGGTTCGGGAGGTATTGACTCCATGAGTTTGGCGTCACCAAACCAGGATGGGATCATCCCTCCGGGAACAAAAAAGAATTCTGAACGGACATCTTCTCGTCAATCTGCTAAAGGACAACTTCAAGCCGCCCGCTCTCAGCTCATGGCCTATGCCCGAGACCTCAAACAGATGCTGGAGAAAGAAGGGCAGAAAACGCAGCAGCTTAAAAAAGCCCATTCCCAAATGCTCGCTTATGCCCGAGATCTCAAGCTGGCATTGAATGCCGAGCAACAAAAAAACAGTGAGTTGGAACAGGCATACACCGACACCATCCTTCGCTTAGCGCGTGCGTCACGCTATAAGGATGAGGAAACAGGTGCGCATATTGAACGCTTGAGCCATTACTCGCAAGCGCTTGCCCTGGCCATCGGTTGGGATCAGCCTCGCGCTCGATGTTTATTTGCAGTAGCGCCGATGCATGACGTGGGAAAAATCGGAGTTCCCGATGCCGTTCTCGGGAAGCAGGGGCCATTGACGGAGGAAGAATGGGAATCAATCAAGCAGCATCCTCTTTTGGGAGCAAGTCTCTTGGATGGCTCGACTTCCCCACTGTTAGAAATGGCCAAAGAGGTGGCGCTGACTCACCATGAACGCTGGGATGGAAGTGGATATCCCAGGGGTCTGAAGGGAACACAGATACCAATTACGGGGCGGATTGTGATGCTGTGTGACCTTTACGATGCCTTACGAAGTCGGCGACCCTATAAACCAGCGTTCACGCATGCGAAGGCATGCGTCA